>NZ_RZRA01000298.1:0-5708 GCF_003998945.1 Mesorhizobium sp. M7A.F.Ca.CA.003.01.2.1
TTCCCACGCCGGCAAACACCTCCGACAAGGAGACCGCGCCGGCTGCGGCGCCGACCACGGCGATACCGCCGACCGGTTCGCCCGGCAGGAAGGCCGCGCGCGCATCGCTCCAGGCGAGCTTGCCCTTGGCCTGGCCGAAGAGATGGATGGTCGGCGTCCACCCGCCGGAGACCACAACGCAATCGGCATCGAACCTCGTGCCGTCGTCGAGCGTCACGCCGTCGACGCGCAGCTTGCCGCTGGCGGATGCGAGAGAACGCCCCTTGATCAGCCGGACATTGGCCGCCGCCGCAGGCGCGCCGTCACGCCGGATATCGACAAGCCTGACTTCGGCGCCAACCTCGGCAAGCGCCCCCGCCACCTCATAGGCGCTGTCATTGTTGGTGGCGACGATGATGCGGCGGCCGACCAGCACAGCGTGGCGCCGGAGATAGGCGAACGCCGCATCCGCCGACATGATGCCCGGCAGATCGTTGTTGGCGAAAGGCAGCGGCCGCTCGATGGCGCCGGTCGCCAGCACGATCTGGCGCGGCCTGACCCGCCACAGCGTATCCGGCCGGCCGTCGAGATGACGCTGGTTCAGCCCGACCAGATTGTGGTCGTAAATGCCGAAGGCGGTGGTCGAAGGCAGGATGAGGTGACCGCCAGCGGCAAGCCCGGCAATCGTCTCCTTGCCCCATACGGCCGCCGGCTTGCCGTCGATCTCCGCGGCACGATGGCCGAGCGATCCGCCGGGGCTCTGCTGGTCGTCGACCAGTGTGACGGTCAGGCCAGCACCGGACGCCAGCCCTGCCGCCGCCAGCCCGGCCGGTCCCGCGCCTACAACCAGCACATCGCAATGATGGTTGATCTGGTCGGCCATGCCGGGCGAGGTCCAGTCGGCGTCGACTGTGCCCAGCCCCGCCATGGCGCGGATGCGCGGCTCGAACCTGTGCCAGTCCGGCCACATGAAGGTCTTGTAGTAGAACGCGGCCGGGATGAAGCGCGCAAAACGGTCCAGGAAGGCGTTGCGGTCGGCCAGTGCGCTGGGCGTGGCGTTGACGCTTTTCGCCACCAGTCCGTCGCGCACCGGCTCGGTCGTGGCGCGGGTGTTCGGCGTCGCCCGCGTGCCGCCGAGATCGACCAGCGCATTTGGCTCCTCGACGCCGGCGCCCCATATGCCGCGCGGCCGGTGGTATTTGAAGCTGCGGCCGACGACCGCGACGTCACCCGCCAGCAGCGCCGAGGCGATGGTGTCGCCGGCAAAGCCTTGCACGGTGGTGCCGTCGAAGCTGAAGCGTATCGGGCGCGAGCGGTCGATGGCGCTGCCGCCGGTGGCAAGGCGCGAGGCGGTCACGCGACGTGCTCCCCGCCGAGTGCGGCCGAGGACAGCACCTTGTGGGTGACGGTGTCGCGCTCCATGACGAAGAACTCGCCGCAGTTCATGTGAACCCAGATTTCGCGCGCCGTGCCTTTCGGATTGGTGCGCAGATAGAGGTAATCAGCCCAGCGATCGATCGGCACATCGGCGCCATCCGGCCGCGCATTTCCGGCATCGCCGCCATAGTGGAATTCGGTTTCGTCGCGCGGGCCGCAGAATGGGCAAGGGAAAAGCTGCATAAAATCCTCAATCTTCGTCTTTATGCATGTCGTTCTCCCCAAACCGCTGCGTACTTTTGGGCGACATGCATCAGTGCGCGATGCCGGAGCCGGCCGCTTCGTCGATCAGCCGCCCGCTGGCGAAGCGATCAAGGTCGAACGGACGGCTGATGTGGTTGTGTTCGCCAGTCGCCAGCAGGTTCGCCAGCAGCGTGCCGCCTGCGGGAATGGCCTTGAAGCCGCCCGTGCCCCAGCCGCAATTGAGGAACAGGCCGGGCAGCGGCGAGGGGCCGATGATCGGCGAGGAGTCCGGCACGACATCGACGATCCCAGCCCATTGCCGCATCAGCTTGAGCTGGCCGAAGATCGGGAACATCTCCAAAAGGCCGGCGATCACCCCCTCCAGCGTCGGCAGATTGCCGCGCTGCGCGTAGGAGGGGATGCGGTCGAGCCCGCCGCCGATGACGATCTCGCCCTTGTCCGACTGGCTGACATAGACGCCGCAGCCGGGCGACAGCACCACCGTGTCGAGGATCGGCTTGACCGGTTCGGACACGCAGGCCTGCAGCGCATAGGAATTGATCGGCAGGCGGAAGCCGGCCTTGGCCGCCAGCACCGAAGAATGCCCGGCCACCGCCATGCCGATACGCTCGGCACGGATCGCGCCACGCGAGGTCTGGACGCCACGGCAGCGGCCGCCCTCGATGATGAAATCGGTGATCTCGCAGTTCTGGATGATGTCGACGCCGAGTCGGCTTGCGGCCCGCGCATAGCCCCAGGCGACCGCATCATGGCGTGCCGTTCCGGCCCTGCCTTGCCAGATACCGCCGAACACCGGGAAGCGTGCGTCCGGTGAAAAATTGTAGATCGGCGCCACCCGGCGCACATCGTCAGGCGAAAACAGCTCTGCATTGATGCCGTTGATCTGCATGGCGTTGACGGTGCGGGCGCCGATCTCCATCTCGCCGGTCGAGTGGCAGAGATTGACCATGCCGCGTTGCGACAGCATGACGTTGTAGTTGAGCTCTTTCGACAATCCCTCATAGAGCCGGTGCGCCAGCCCGTATAGCTCGACGCTCTCCGGATAATAGTAGTTGGAGCGCACCACGGTGGTGTTGCGGCCGGTGTTGCCGCCGCCGATCCAGCCTTTTTCCAGCACCGCTACCCTGGTGATGTTGTGGTTCTTGGCCAGGTAATAGGCCGTTGCCAGCCCATGGCCGCCGCCACCGATGACGATCGCATCATAGGACAGTTTCGGCTCGGGCGAGCGCCACGCCGGTTGCCAGCCGGTTTGGCCGGCCAGGCCCTCCTTGAACAGCGAAAAGGCGGAATAGCGTGTGGTCATGACGTGCCGGACCGGCCTGATTTTCGGAAAGAAACGTGGATCATCGCATGGTCTTCCGCACCGACGTCACCGGTTCGATCGGTCATGCCCGCATCGCCTTGCCCAGTGGATCGTATGGCGACGAGGCGATGACGCGCGCACCTCTTTCGACGCCGACGATGTGGGTTGTCAACTGCGTATCGATATCAGCCACTTCGCGCTCGACCAGCGCCATGGCGAGGCTCTTGCCGACCGTATGGCCGTAGCCGCCCGAGGTGACGAAGCCAGCAAGCTTGCCTCTATACCAGACCGGCTCGTAACCGCTGGCATCGGCGTCCGCCGCGTCGATTTCGAGCGTCACCAGCGTGCGCCTCGATGAAGCCTTCAGCTCCTTCCGGGCCGCCTCGCGGCCGATGAAATCGCCCTTGTCGAAAGCGATCCAGCGGTCCATCCCGGTCTCATCGGGCGTATAGTCCTGCGTGAACTCGCGCGACCAGATACCAAAGCTCTTTTCGAGCCGCAGCGAATTGACCGCGCTGAAGCCGTATTCGGTGACGCCCAGATACTTGCCTGCCGTCAGCAGAGCGCGGCGCAGGCCCGCGTGCTCATTGGCCTGGCAATGGATCTCGTAGCCGAGTTCGCCGATGACCGAGAGCCGTCCGACCTTGGCCCGCACCAGCCCGACATCCAATGTCTTGCAGGCTAGAAAGCCAAAGGCCTCGTGCGAAACGTCCTGATGTGTGAGGCGCTCAAGCAACATTCGCGCATTGGGACCAGCCAGCGAGAAACCGACGACCGCGTCTGAAATGTCGCGGACGGTGACGCCGTCGCTCATATGCTGCTCGAACCAGCGCATATGCCACTGCCGCAGATAGTAGGATCCCATGATCCACCAGGAGCCATCGCCCCAGTTGAAGACGGTGAGGTCGCCCTTGAGCTTGCCGTTTTCGCCGAGCATAGGCGCGAGCTTGGCGCGACCCGGATTGGGCAGCGCACAGGCAAGCAGCCGGTCGAGCCAAGCTTCCGCCTGCGGCCCGGCGATTTCGTAGCGTGAGAAGGCAGTGATATCGAGCAGACCGACGCCCTCGCGCACCTTGCGGCACTCCTGTGCGACGATGTCGAAGGCGTTGGAGCGCTTCAGCGTCGGTGTCTCGACGAAGCCATGCGGCGCGAAATAGAGCGGCACTTCCATGCCCCATGAATTGCCCCAGCGCGCGCCGGCGGCATCCATCGCGTCATGCGCGCCGGCTGTCTTCAAGGGCCGCCCCGCCGGCAACTGCTCGTTGGGATAGCTCATGACAAAGCGGCGCGAATAGAACTGCCCGGTGGTCTGCCTGATGTATTCGCGGTTGGAGGCGAAATCGCCATAGCGGGCGATGTCCATGCCGTAGACATCGGCTTCCGGCTCGCCATGGATCATCCATTCGGCAAGCGACTTGCCGACCCCGCCGCCTTGCAGGAAACCGGCCATGACGCCGCACGCCACCCAGTAGTTGGGAACCCCGCGCACCGGGCCGACCAGCGGATTGCCGTCCGGCGAGAAGGTGAAGGCGCCGTTCACCCAGCGCTTGATGCCGGCATTCTCCAGGCAGGGGTATCGGCTGAAGCCGAGGGCCAACTCGTCGGCGATGCGGTCGGTGTCTTCCTGGATCAGTTCAATGCCGTAATCCCACGGCGCCCCATCCATGTTCCAGTGCTTGTGGTTGATCTCGTAGATGCCGAGCAGCAGGCCCTTCTGTTCCTGGCGCATGTAGGTGAAGCCTTCGAGATCGACGATCAGCGGCAATTCCTTGTCCAGCGCCTGGATTTCGGGCAGCGCCTCGGTGACGAGATAATGGTGCTCCATCGGCGACACCGGCAGGTCGATGCCGGCCATCCGGCCGACCTGCTTGGCCCACAGCCCGCCGGCATTGACGACGTGTTCGGCAATGACCGTGCCCTTCTCGGTGACTACGTCCCAGCCGCCGTCCGCGCGGCGGTTGAGTGCCAGCACGCGGTTGTGCTCGATGATATCGGCGCCGCGCAGCCTGGCTGCCTTGGCATAGGCGTGCACGACGCCCGAGGGATCGATATGGCCTTCGCGCGCGGCATAGAGTCCACCCAGCATGCCATCGGTGTTGAGAATCGGGCAGCGCTGCTTGATCTCATCGACTCCGACCAGGTGGACATCGTCGATGCCCATGGTCTGGAAGATGCGGTATGACGCTTTCAACCATTCCCAGCGCTCCGGCGCGGAGGCGACCGAGATGCCACCGGTCATGTGCATGCCGATGCTCTGGCCCGATTCTTTCTCGACCTCGGAGAGCAGGTCGATCGTGTAGGCCTGCAGGGCGGCGATGTTGGGATCGGCGTTCAGCGCATGGAACCCGCCGGCCGCATGCCAACTCGACCCTGCGGTCAGCACCTCGCGTTCGATCAGCGCGACGTCGCTCCAGCCGAACTTCGCCAGGTGATAGAGCACCGAGGCTCCAACCACGCCGCCGCCGATGACGATCGCCCGATATTGGGATTTCATCCTGTCGCACTCCACCCAGCCAGTGTGGCGTACCCTATCGGTATTGTACATATGTGTCTAGAGGTTGGCGGACAGCGGAATGAGCGCCCGTGCGCCGCTCTGCGCCGATACGGCAGAGGGCTCCTCTGCTGCTGTCGGCAGCAACCGTGCTTGCTATTGGGCCGATGCACGACGCGAAATCGTCAGGCCGCGGCGGCCGAGCGGCCCGTACTATCGATTGCGCGAAAGCGTCTTCTCGACATAGCGCGAGAAGTCCTCGACATCCTCCGCCGGAGGCTCCTGGCCGGTGAA
>NZ_RZRA01000299.1:0-5698 GCF_003998945.1 Mesorhizobium sp. M7A.F.Ca.CA.003.01.2.1
GCGTTCGGGCGGCAGCGAATCGAGAAATGCCACGGCGCCGGCGATCTGGATAATGCCTTCGAGATCGGCCGCCTCGGCCTTCAGCAGCAGATCAGCCTCGTGTGCCGGGTCGACGCCCGGCAGCGCCAGGCCGGTGATGGTCTCGATCGCGCGTACGCCATGGATCGTCGGCAGGAAGGCAGCGACGTCGAGGCCCTGGCGGCGTGCCCAATCGCTCCACACCCGTTCCGCCGAGGCGATGGAATTGATGAGCGTGCCGTCCATGTCGAAGAGGAAGGCCGCGAATTTTCTGCTTGAATACATGATTTTCCTTGAGTCCGGGGAGCGCTGGTGGGGTTGCCGAACCTAACGTCTCGACCGCGGCAGGGGAAGACACGGGGTGGGCTTTTCGATCGGCCCAGGGAACCACGGTATCCTCCGGGCGTTTGGGAAGGACTGCTTCTCACAAGATCGAAGGGGGGACCAACGATGCTGATCCGGCTCGGCTATGAAATCGCCATCGAATGCGTAGCCGCCACGCCGGTGATTTCAGTGCTCGAGATCCATCGGGACAGGCAGGCTGATATCAAGCGGCAGACGCGGGTGCTGACCTCGCCCGCGGTGCCGACAAGGCTGTACCACGATCTGCATGGCAATGCCTGCCGGCGCTTCACAGCGCCCGCCGGTGGTTTTCGCATCCTGTACGACGCGGTCGTCGAGGACAGCGGCGAGACGGACGAGGTAAACACGCTGGCCAGGGAAGTGCCGGTGGCGGACCTGCCGGACGAAGTTCTCGGTTATCTCCTGGGCAGCCGCTATTGCGAGACGGATCATCTGAGCAGCCTGGCCTGGCAGCTCTTCGGCGACATTCCGTCCGGCTGGGCGCGCGTGCAGGCGATCGTCGACTATGTCCACAACCGGCTGTCGTTCGGCTATGGCTATGCGCGCTCGACCCGCACGGCGGCTCAGGCGCATGAGGAACGCGTCGGGGTCTGCCGCGACTTCGCTCATCTGGCGATCACGCTTTGCCGCTGCATGAATATTCCGGCACGCTATGTGAACGGCTATCTCGGTGATATCGGCGTGCCAGCCGATCCGGCACCGATGGACTTTTCGGCGTGGCTGGAAGTGTTCCTCGACGGCAAATGGTACACGTTCGATCCTCGCCACAACACGCCAAGAATCGGCCGCATCGTCATCGCCCGCGGCCGCGACGCCACCGACGTGCCGCTGCTGCATAGTTTCGGCGCCCACCGGCTCAGCCTGTTCAAGGTATGGACCTATGAACAGGAAGGCAATCTGTTCAACCCGCCCTACCACGGTATCGACAGGACCGTCGGCGCACAGATGCTGGCCTAACGGTATGTCGATTCAGGTGAGGCCGGTCTGCAAATGACGGCTTTCTGCGCTTCCGGTGCTCACGGACCAAATGTCCGCTCCGCTCCGGTTCTCGAAAGCCATCATTTTCGACCTGGCCTGACCTGAATCTCAACACCCCCTTGAGGCGCGGCCAAAAGCGGCCCTGGTTTTCAAACGTGATGGCGCTTTGGTCTTTCGACGGCCGGAGGCGTTGGATCCGATCATTTCGCGCCCTGCAGTCTCGGGACAACTGGCCCGCTTCGGCACACGGACCCTGTCCCGCAACAGGACGTCATCGGGATTCCGTGATTGCTTCGTCTTGAGCATGGTAACCGGCTCGTAAACGCAGCCGCGGCCGCGCTTTTCTGTTTACCAGTCATTCACCTTTGCGGAGCTTGAAGCCGAACAAAAACAATGATTTGGCGGCAAGCGGCCGGCCTTCTGCCAGCCAGCGGCGTCATCCGGCGGGAATCCTGCATTGCCCTGTCCGCGGCGACGAGGCCGAGGCGAATGGAGGCTGTAGGATGCGGAATTACGGGGGTCTTGTTCACGCGATCGGCGGGTTCGCCAGGGATCGCGGTGGAAATTTCGCAATCCTGTTCGGCCTCAGCGCCTCGGTCTTGGCGCTGGCTGTTGGCTTCTCGGTCAACGTATCGCAGCTCTACAATGCCAGATCGAGCCTCCAAGGCGTCGTCGACGCCGCGGTCACATCGACGGCACGCGACCTAACGACCGGCGCCATCAAGGAAGCCGATGCCAACAAATCGGTGCAGGCCTTTCTCGACGCCAACAGCCAGGCAGGCATTCTGCAGGCCGACCAGATCGTACTCGACAGGCTGATCGTCAACAGGACCGCCAAGACGGTCCAGGCTGACGCCCATGTCGATGTCGGGCTGTATTTCCCGATTTTTGGCACGGGCGACATGAAACGCGTCGCCGCCTCCACGACGGCGCTCTATTCGGACAAGACCGTCGAAGTGGCGATGATGCTCGACATAACGGGGTCGATGGCCAAGCGCGGCAAGGTCGACAAAATCGGCGATCTGAAAACAGCTGCAAAAAACGCCGTCCAGACGATGCTGCAGAAACAGGATCCGCAGAACCCCCGCATCCGCGTCGCGATTGTGCCTTATGCATCTGGCGTCAACGCCGGCAAGCTGGCGGAAAACGTCTATGCCGAAAAACAAGCCAGCACTGAGCTCCCACCCGTCGCCGGCAGTCCGCTTCTCGTCGCCAAGACGGGCAAAAATCTGCTGCCGTCCTTCAGCGACTACATCTCCATTGTCGGCGCGGCGATGCCACGCCCCGACAATTGCGCCACCGAGCGCAAGGACAAGAACGGCAACGCGGATATGAGCGCCGACGGCCCGGATACTGTCCGCACCGACGGGAACGGCAAGAAATACTATGCTCTGGTCAACCGGGACGATCATCTCGGTGACGGGGACATGAACAGGTGCCCTGATGCGAAAGTGATCCCGCTGACCGCCGATTCCGATGCCTTGCTTGAATCGATCGAGGACTTCCGGGCCAATGGGTTTACGGCCGGCGCGATCGCCATTCAGTGGACCTATTATATGCTGTCGCCGCAATGGCGCACTGCGATCAGGAATGCCGGTCTTGGCAAGGGTGCCTCGGATGCCGATCCGAAGAAGATCGCCAAGGTCGCGATCCTGATGACCGATGGCCAGTTCAATACGGCCTTCGCCGGTGCTGGGGACAGCTACAACAGGCAGGGCACCCTTGCGCGCGGCAACGCCGAAACGCTGTGCGACAACATGAAAAACGACGGCATCGAGATTTTCACCATCGGCTTCGATCTGGACGACAAGGATATGTCGACAACCGAGCGGGACCAGGCAAAGGCGGTGCTGAAGGATTGTTCGTCGAAGGATACCTCCGCCGCCAAGAGGCATTTCTTCGACGTGTCCACCGGAGCCGAATTGGACGACGCCTTTCAGGAAATCATTCGCAACACCGAAAAGATCGCATTGACCCAGTAGTCTGGTCCGCAAACGGAAAAGGCCGCCGCTTCTTTCGAAGCCGGCGGCCTTCCGTGTTTCCGTCCGTGGCGCGGCCCATGGCGATGACCTATCAGGTCAGCCGCCGCGCATTTCGCGCCTTAACGGGAAGACTGCTTCCCGAAAGTGCAATCCGCTGAGGCCACGTTCTGGAAAACGAAATCACTCGACATCGGATCACCTCCTTTCGATTTGTTGAACACATACTCATGATGGGGTGCATTGCAGCAAAAGACAAGGTGCAGGTCTGAAATTAACCAAGGGGCGGGCCTGGTGCGGGCCGGCTTGCGATTGCCAGGCCGACCGGGCAAACTTCTGCCCCTGAGCCAGCATTCGGAGGAATCGCATGGAGGCAGCCGAAAAGGCCGCTCGCATCGTTCGAACGGTGATCGAAACATTGAAGCCGGGTTTTGCGGTCAGGCTGTGGACCGGGGAGCGGATAGGCCCCGCCACTGGTCCGGTGCTCACCATCAACGACCAGGACATCGTCTGGCAGATCGTGAAGCGACCGTCCCTGTCGACGCTGATCGAGATGTGGATTTCCAAGACCATCGACATCGAAGACGGGACGATCTTCGATTTTTATGCCCTGCCGTCGCAAGGCAAGCTCAGAACCAAGCTCAAGTCGCTGCCGAAAATGGCGATCCTGCGCGACCTGCCTTCCGTGCTTTTGGCACGCAAGCAGATGAGCGCGCGGACCGATCTGTCGGGGCGCAATCCCTATGTCAGCGGTTCGAGCCAGGAGGCGATCCAGCATCACTATGACATCTCGAACGCCTTCTACCGGCTCTTTCTCGACGAGCGCATGGTCTATAGCTGCGGCTACTTCAAGGATTTCGCCAATGGCATCGACGAGGCCCAGGTCGACAAGCTCGACCACATCTGCCGCAAGCTCCGGCTGAAACCGGGCGAACGACTGCTCGACATCGGCTGCGGCTGGGGCGCCATGCTGATCCATGCGGCAAAGAACTACGGCGTCGTCGGCCACGGTGTGTCGCTGTCGCAGGCGCAGACCGAGCTGGCCCGCGAACGCATTCGCGCCGAGGGGCTGGAGGACCGCATCACCATCGAGATCAAATCCTATGCGGAACTCACCGGCAGCTTCGACAAGATCTCGTCGATCGGCATGTTCGAACATCTCGGGCTCGCCAACCATGCGACTTATTTCAAGACCATTCATCGCCTGCTGAAGCCGGGCGGCATCTATCTGCACCACGCCATCACCCGGCGCAGCAAGGGCGACATCAAGAAGACCTTGCGCAAGGGGCCGGAGTTCAAGGCGCTGCTCAAATATATCTTTCCCGGCGGCGAACTCGACACCATCGGCATGACAACAGGCAATCTCGAGGCGCATGGTTTTCTCGTCTACGATGTCGAGAACCTGCGCGAGCACTATGCCCGCACCTGCAGGCTGTGGGCCGAGCGGCTGCAGGCCCGCTTCGATGAGGCAATCGCCGAGGTGGGCGAGGCCAGGGCGCGGCTATGGCTGCTTTACCTGACGGGCTGTTCGATCACCTTCGAGCGCGCATCGGCACAGATTTTCCAGACCGTCGTGACCAAGCGCGCGCGCGGTCCAAGCGGCCTGCCGCCGACACGGGCGGATCTGTATCGATAGCTTACAGGAAGCGCATCGCGTCGCCGACTTCGACGCGCGCCGGCCTGTCGACCGTGCAATAGACGCCGAGATTATGGGCGTTGTGACGGACCAGGTTGCGCAGGATCGCCGGATCATGGTCGAAGCCATCCTGGGCGACAATGGTGAAACCGCAGCGGCGGCAGGGTTCCGAGATGGTCAGCAGGAGATCGCCGACGGCAAGCTTGCGGCCGATCCATTCCGTTTCGGGAAACGAGCCTTCGATGGCCGCCATGTCGACAACGATGTTGGGGCGGAAGCGGCGCGGGTCGGCGACCCCTTCCGGGTGCAATGCTTTCAGGCGTGCCAGCGAAGCCGTGGTCAATAGATGAATCGGCGCCTTGCGGTAGCGCTCCGCGGTCAGCGGGCCGGAATAGTCAGGCCCGGCATTCTCGCGGCGAAACGGACGGAGCGAGGCCTCGAAGCCGAGATAGGCCGACACCGCGCGGTCGCTCTCGATGCTTGGCGCGGCCAGCCAGTCGCCCTCGGGAACGGCAATCTCGAGTTCCAGGGTCGGCGACAGCCGGGTGCGGATGCGCGGCACCTTGTGCCATTTCGCGTCGCGGTCCGGTCGTGCGATCTCGTTGTCGGACACGTCGACAAGGCCGAACAGGCGGTCGCCGTCGATGCTCTCGACGTCGACCGAGATTGTTTTCAGGCGCTCGCCGGCAAGCGAACTCGCCGGATAGCGCCAGAGTTCGCTGAC
>NZ_RZRA01000029.1:0-14138 GCF_003998945.1 Mesorhizobium sp. M7A.F.Ca.CA.003.01.2.1
ACCTATGCCTGATCGACGAACCTAAAGTGCTCACGAAGCTTGACCGGTACGCGGGCCATCGGAGGGTTCTGCCTAAAACCGCCAAAAATTTTGAAACACCCATTCATCCGGCTCGAATTCAAAGGGATCGGCGATTTTTGGGTTATGGCTTGCAAGCATAGTTCAGCCCAGACAAGAACGCCTGATATCTTGTCGTGCACTGTCACCCTGCCAAATATGGTGCCGGCGACAACGGCAGTTTGGCGAGCAGAAGAATTCCCGAGACTGAGACGTTCTACGGCTTGGCCCATGTTCGCGCTCCTCCTCGATTGGAGACAGGATGGGCCATATGGAAGCGAATAAAAGGAGGTTGGTGACGAGTCTCGGTAGTGGAGTAGAAACGGGTGGAAAAGCTTGCGCTATTCGCCATCGGCGCCGCTAAGCGCATTTGAGAGAAGGGGCAGCGATCGCCAAGAGATGACGTCCGATCGCAAGCCGGCTAGAAATGCGACAGTGACGCGCCTTTTTTGGCACGACCTTAGCACCCGATCGGGCCTCAGCTGGTCGTCGTTGCGCAGCCGATCGGGTGCGATTTTTATAAAGCTCTCTTGGCTTTAGCTTTGAGAGCCCGTCATCGAGACAAATGCAAGGGAACGGTCCGCCCCCTGGGGACATTCGACATGCCGTGGCAGCTTCCTATGGTGAGCCAGCGCATTCCGATACACGTTTTCCGCGCTCTACCGTTGCTCCAGCACCTGTGCTGAGGCTGAGCGCTTGATCAGGACCCGACCGCTGCTGTTGCGGGATGGTGACTGGGTTGAGGTCGCGAAGACCTTGACCGCGGGTACGTTGTTCATCCCGATGAGCGCTGAGCCGAGAAGCAGCCAAGAACGCTTCCCGTAATCGAATCCTACGGGAACCGCGAAACCAGCGTCCAAAGGACGCAATTCTCCGACGTCGTTCACTCAAGCTCATCTCGCAACTTGAACGCTTGTATGAAGCCGCTGCATGTGCGCCGGTGGACCGGATTGCTGCTATCCAAACCACGTGCTCAGTTTCGCCCCCGTAATAACTCTACCGTCCGAAACGGCTTTCGCGCGTCAGGTCCACCCCACATGAAAGTTCCGCGAGCAGCACGGACGGAGAGGCCGGTCACAACTCCTTCGCGTGCTCTTTTACTACCGAATCAAGTGCCAAATGGAGAGGCACTGCCTTAGAGAACAGGAAGCCCTGCGCGGTTCTGCAGCCAAGCTTGTACAGAGTTTGCCGATCTGCCTCTGTTTCAACGCCCTCGGCCATGACCTCGATCCCGAGCGTCCTACCAAGATCAATCACCGCTTTGACAAGCAGCCGATTCTCCCGGGACTTGGCTAAGCCGCGAACGAAGCCCTGATCTATTTTCACCTTCCTGATCCGACTGTCCTTGAGCGATGCCAACGTCGAAAAACCGGTGCCGAAGTCATCGAGCGCGATAGAAATGCCAGCATGTGAAAGCCGGGCGAGCTTTTCATCCACTCTGTCCGGATCCACTGGGGCTTCTTCGGTAATCTCGATGTCGAACATCGTTGCAGGGAGGTCTTTTGCCGCCAGACCATTAAGAATCATCTCGTCAATATCGCCAGCTTCCAACTCGCACGGTGAAACATTCATCGCCACACGAACATCACGACGGTCAGCTTTGACCAAGCCCTCGATAAGAGCGCAACAGTCGGCGAATACCGTTTGAGTTAGCAGCTGAAGCATTCCAGTTTCGCGTGCCGCTGTCATGATCTCGGGCGGAGAAATGGGACCGTGAAGCGGGTGAGACCATCTTAGCAAGGCTTCAAAACTGACGACGGCTTCAGTTTCGAGTCTTACGATTGGCTGAAACCAAGCGACCAAGCTTCTCATCGTTATCGCCGAATGAAGATCGCGTTCGATTGACTGGCGGCGTTGCAACTCCCGGGCTAGCTCGGCATCGAACAGACAAAATTCATTCCTGCCGCGGCGCTTAGCTGTGTAAAGGGCGATGTCGGCCCGCAACAACATTTCCGTTAGTCCGGGGTTTTCAGCCAAGTAGATTCCTATAGACGCTCCAATGCGGACTGATGCGATCCCAGGATAGGGGCGAGCAAGCTTGGCTATGAGATTGGACGCGAGATTGGTGGGAGAAGGAGAATTCTTTCGCGAAGAAAAAACCAGCACGAATTCATCCCCACCGATGCGGGCGAGCGTTGAGCCCTCCGGTGCTTCTTCCTCTATTCGGCGGGCGATCCTGGCAAGCAGCTCGTCACCCGTTCTGTGACCGTAGGTATCGTTGACAGATTTGAACCCGTCCAGATCAATCAGCATGGCCACAAAGGGTCCATCGGTGTTCTCAAACTGATCGATTGCATGTTCGAGGCCCCGCCTGTTGAGGAGCGCGGTAAGATGGTCCTCCCTGGAATTGCGCTCCATTTCCGCGGCAAGCCGCTCGGCTTGATGTCTCAGGCGGCTCGCGTCACGGAAGCGCGCTTGTCCAACGAACGAGGATCGAACCAGGCCGCCCTCGAAAAGCAGGACGGCAAAAGCCAGAATGTAGTTTTCCGGGGCTCCCTTCGTCAGCAAACATGCGGCGGCAATGAGGAGTGGCGGTGTGATGAAGCATATCGCTGCCGCAGCATATGAGCTGCCGTACGTGACCGCGCCAGCTGAAATGCCCGCCAGAATTATTAGATGCAGCGATGCTTGAGACGTCGTGTATCCAGCCGTTAGGACGGCAAGGAATGACCAGGTGAATCCCGCCAGAAGAGCAAGCCTGCCAAACCAGCGAAGCCGCAGCCAAACCCGTGTCAGATCATCCTGGACTCCGGGTTCCTTCAGCTGATGACGGGCGAGTGCAAGGCGGGCGGCATTTATCGCATTAACGACCGAAAACCAGGCCGCGCCAGCAAGACCGTTCCCGGAAAGGGCCTGCACGGTCAAAATCAGCCCGGACAGCACAATGCTTATCGGCATTGAGACGAAAAGGCCTGCCCTCAGATCAGCGAGCTGGTCCTGAAGGATTCTCGCCTCCAGCGGATCTTCTTTTTCCAAGGCTGGACGGGTCAGCTTGCTTACTCCTGCTTGTCCGCAGCCTATGCAGCCCCCCTGAAGGACGGGTTAATTCTTCAATCGGAGATCAGCGTCGGGGAGCAGGATTACTCCGGTGCATCATGCACTCTCTCATCGCTCGCCCAGCACGCGCAAAAATGCGACTGCTGGTGCAGTATCACCGCTGGAGCTCCGCCGAAATCCCATGCCGGACAAGGGGAACATGTTGGGCAAAGCGAAGCCCCAGATGCCTTGCAAGCCGTGCCGCCAGGTGGTCTCTGGAGTAGAGTCCAACCAATATGTTCGTTGCATGGTAGAGCGGCGCCGCCGACAGGCGCAGCCGCCTTTCGTATATATGCAGCATGTCGGGGTCGCCAACATTGCGGCCGTCGCGGCACGCAGTCATGATTCCACGGGCGAGTTGCTTCTGGCTGCTGAGACCGATGTTGAATCCGTGAGCGGTCACCGGGTGCATGCCGATGGCAGCGTCGCCGATGAGTGCGGCGCTCGGCGCCCGGAATTTGTGCGCCCAGGTCGTGACCAGCGGATAGGTGTGGCGCTTGCTTGCCAAGGTCATTTTTCCAAGGCGCCCTCGACACCGTTTCGTCAACTCCGACAGGAACAAATCATCATCGAAGGCAAGCAGTCTATAGGCCTCGTTTGAGCGCAATGTGAGCAGCAGCGACGACATGCCCTCCGCGAGGGGCAATATCGCTATCGTCTGATGGTGATCGAACCATTCGATGGCGATCTGGTGGTGGGCGCGCTCGTGCCTCACTCGGCAAATCAGCATCGAGTGGCCAAGCCGGTTGATATCGGCGCCGATGCCTAGCAGATCACGCGTGGCGGACAAACGCGAATCCGCGGCAACAACCAGCCGAGCAGTTAAACGCGCGCCATTAGAGAGCGTTACGACTGCTCCTTCTTGGCTGTTTGTTGCATCGACGACCGAGTGGCCGCACAACAGCCGGGCGCGATCCTGCAAGCGGACGATTTTGAACAGCGCCTCGCGGATCCGGCAATTTGGAACCAAAACCCCCAGCGGTTCTCCAGAGTTGCTGGGAGGATCGAAACGAAGAGCGAATGCGCTCGAGCCGTTGAGCACGCGCGCGCCTTGAAGTGCTGATTTGTCCGAAGCCGGGATGACATCCCAGGCGCCGAGCTCGCGAAGGGTTCTGATCGAAGCGTTGGTCAGCGCGATTTCGCGACCATCGAAAGCCGGATTCGCCAGACTATCGAATGTGTTCTGTTCAACAACTGCCACCTTGAGTTCGCTTTGGGCAAGCGACGCAGCGAACGAAAGGCCGACCGGGCCGGCTCCAACGACAACGATGTCAAAATTATCGTCAGAGCCCATCAGCGTGCCGCCATCCGGTCGCCTATCCTCGTGTAACGGTGGAACTGAGCCGAGTGACATGAGCTCCGTGCCCGCCGCATTGCCTAAAGGCGCTGGGCCGGGAGATTCGCATCGATCGGCAACGAAGCACTCAAAGCGCTCAGAGGTGGATGCGGCTAACCGATCCCGCCCTTTCGCCGCGCAGCCGCGCAGATCGCCGCCAGCAAGCGAGACACTCGCGACGCTGGTCAGCGACGGCC
The DNA here is from genome assembly GCF_003998945.1 of Mesorhizobium sp. M7A.F.Ca.CA.003.01.2.1. Lineage (NCBI taxonomy): Bacteria > Pseudomonadati > Pseudomonadota > Alphaproteobacteria > Hyphomicrobiales > Phyllobacteriaceae > Mesorhizobium > Mesorhizobium sp. M7A.F.Ca.CA.003.01.2.1. The sequence continues at coordinate 4,627 of NZ_RZRA01000029.1, forward strand.
GCGCCGCATCGATCGCCACATTCCACCTGGAACCCTTGCGCATACTACTCACGCTCCACGACGTCGAAGCGGGCTCTCTTGCGAGGGTGAGGGTATCGAACGTAGCGCTCTCTCTCGTCATCCCAGCCAAGGTAGCGGAAACTTTTATCCACGACCGCGCATATCTCATCAAGAACCTGCTGCATGGCTTCGATGTCGATGTCCTTGCAATTCAGTCGCCGATAGAGCAAAGCCCACGCGGCGACATAGTCGTCGAAATAGCGCGCGTCACTCGAACCAATGATCAACTTCGGACGGTTGATCGATTTCGAAAACGCACGTCCCAACCCCGATGATGCTCCGCAGCACGTTGACATCACGAGGATCTTCGGCGCTGGATGCGAGCCCTGGAACATTTTTACGAAGTCAGCCCAAAGAAGGCCACTTCGCCCACTGGACGAAGCGATCCCGTCACCATTGCCGTGCCCGGCGATGTGAAGCACGTCGCACTCCGCCTCCATCGCTCGTACTACAGCCTCACCAAATTTCGTTCGGTTCAACGCCATTTGGAGCTCCGCGCGGATGTTGACAGCCTTTAACAAGTGCTGCACGATCGGTCCCTCTTGCCTGTCGGCGAAGTAGTCATTTGCATTGTGGCAGTCGATGATGTGTACGGTGTTCATGGTACTCCAGCCGCTTGTTCGTTCATCGTCGTGACGAGCGGACACCACGCGCGCGGAACCGCGTGACGTGCGCTGGGTTCCGGTACCGTCGCATAGCCTCAAGGCGCGGGCCGGGAATCGGGATGGATCGGCAACGACGCACACAACCCATCAAAGGCGAAAGCTGTTGATCGGCCCCCTGTCCGCGCAAGCCACGCGGATGGTCAGCCAGCAAGCGAGATACACACGACGCCGGTCAGCTAATGGCTGCGCCGTAAGCACAAGGCATGGCCGACCACACGACAGAAAACCCAGAACCGTGAAGGTGCTGATAATGACGACCAATCTTTCCGTAAGTCATGCATTTCTCCGTCGAAGACTGGTCAATAGACCACGCCGATGAGTATGACCCTGATCTGGATCAGCCAGACATGACCAATCGGCACTGGCGGTTCACGGTCAGGTGATCGACCGTGACGTTCCACTTTGGAACCCGTGCGCACATTGCCAAGCTCTCGTCCGGCCACGCGAGGTACTCTCGTGGCATCACACGCCTCATACTGGGTGCAATGGGAGGCAGTCCTTCGCACGACAGAGGCTTTTCACAAATGTAGTGTGCAGCTTAGGTCAAGATGGTCATGGAGCATGGAGCATGGAGCATGGAGCATGGAGCATGGACAGCTTGTTCCCGACCGAGCCGGCTCGACTGACGAGCGCGATCCGCGCATCTTATGCACAGCGGATTGAAATCAGCGTTCCGGTTTGTCGTCCCGATCAATTAGTATCCGCTCGGCGGCTCCGTCGAGATCTTCGTATTGACCGCTTCGCAATGCCCAGACGAAGCCGGACACACCCAGTGCACCCAGAAAAAGGGCCACTGGTATGAGATAGAGCAACGTCGTCACGAGGATTATGCCGAATAGCTGACTGCGGAGCGTCCGACTTTTTGAATAACTTGCAGCGTCGCATTCGCCCCGAAGCCGTGCAAGCGCAATGCGTTTCCAATAACAAGCACCGATGAGGCAGACATGGCAATCGCCGCTAACAAAGGCGTGGCGTGGCCCAGGATGGCGATCGGCACGGCGACGGCATTGTAGACGATCGCAATCGCGATGTTCTGGCGGATCAGGTGTCCCGCCTTGCGCGAGACGTCCAGCGCGAGAGGCACTGCCAGAAGGCTTTCGCGCAGGAATACGAAGTCGGCGGCATTGCGGCCAATGTCGGCGGCGGTGGCCGGAGCGATCGAGACATGCGCCGCGCTCAGCGCCGGCGTGTCGTTGAGGCCGTCGCCAACCATCAGAACCTTGTGTCCGTCTTTCGCCAGGGTCTCGATGCGCTCGACCTTGCCCGACGGCAGCAGGCACGGAACGAAGTCCTCGACACCCAGCATTCTTGCAACTTCACCGCAGGCACCTGCGGTATCGCCCGACAGCATTTGCATCGACACCCCAGTATCGTTCAATCGCTTGATCGCCGCCGCCGCGTCGGCGCGCAGCGCATCCTCGAAATCGAAGGTCGCGACAATGAACCCGTCTTTTGTCAGCACCGTTCCGCCATAGCCATGGTTGCCTTCACCACCGGTCCGGGCCTTCCATCCAGCCCATCCGCGTCGACCCAGCCGCCAGATGCTTCCGGCGACAGTGGCTTCGATCCCGAACCCCGGATGCTCTGTGACGGCATCGAATTTGTGTTGCCCGCCAGGAGCGGCAAAGCCGGTTATGGCCTTTGAAAACGGGTGACGCGAGTGCGCGGCCATGTCTGCCGCGATTGCCAGCATGGCCGGATCGATCGACGATGCATTGAGGAGCCGGGGTTGTCCGAGCGTGAGCGTTCCGGTCTTGTCGAACACTGCGTTATCAATCGTCGCCAGGCGCTCCATGGCCGAACCGTCCTTGACCATGATGCCGTTCTCGAACAGACGCCGCGCGGCGACCACCTGAACGATCGGTACGGCGAGGCCGAGCGCGCACGGGCAGGTGATGATCAGAACGGCAATGGCGATCGTCATCGCCCGGTGCCAGTCGCCCGTCGCCGCCATCCAACCCAGGAATGTCACGAAGGCGGTGAGATGAACCACGGGCGCGTAGAGTGCCGACACGCGATCAGCGATGCGGCGATAGTGCGCGCGACCGCCCTCTGCGGCTTCCATCAGCCGAACCATTTCGGCGAGGAACGAATCCTTCGCGGCGGCGGTCGCCTCGATCGTCAGCGGGCCGGTAAGATTGAGCACGCCGGCCTGCACGGCTTCGCCCGGCGCCACGTTTTTCGGCGCGCTTTCGCCTGAGGCCAGCGAGCAGTCGAGATCAGACGCTCCGTGGATGATCTTGCCGTCGACGGGGATCCTTTCACCGGCCGCGATCAGCAGCTGCATCCCCGGTTCGATCTCGCCAACCGGCAGATAGTCGCGCGCGCCATCGCCGCGCAGCACCATGGCGCCGCGTGCGGCCAGCTGCGACAGGCCTTTCACCGCGGTGCGGGCACGTTCGCGCATCACGTGATCCAGCGTCCTGCCGATCAAAAGGAAAAAAAGCAGCGAAACCGACGCGTCGAAATAGGCGTGGTCGCCATGGTTGATCGTCTCATAGAGGCTCATGGCGTAAGCGAGCGACACTCCGACCGCGATCGGCACGTCCATGTTCATGCGGCCGTGGCGCAGTGCATTCCAGGCCGAGCGGAAGAAGATGCCGCCGGCGAAGGCGAGCGCTGGGATGGCGATCAATGCGGAGACCCAGTGAAACAGGTCGCGGGTAGCCCCTTCGGCCCCGGACCAGACAGAGACCGAAAGCAGCATGATATTGCCCGCCGCGAACCCGGCAACCGCGACGGCGCGGATCAACTCCGAAAGCGTCCTGTCCTTTTCATCAATCTCGGGGGCGAAGAGATGCGCCTGGTAGCCGAGCCGTCCAAGCGCGGCGACGAACGGTGGAACCTCGTCGCCACGCCAGCGGACCGAGACCCGTTTCGTCGACAGGTTGACGCGGGCGCTCTCGACGCGATCGAGCGTTCCCAACGCCGTCTCGATCGTCTGGATACAAGCTGCGCAATGAACGCTCGGCACCGAAAGATCGGTTTGGCGGAGATCATCTCCAAGCGATCGGCTCGCCAGCCTGATCTCTTGACTAGACGGCAGGACCGACGTGGTGCTGCCCAGATCAAGCGCCATTTCGGCGCCCGGTGCACAACAACTCATTTCAGCGCTCCATGGGAAATCATGATCCTGCGGACTTCGCGGTAGGGCTCGGCCAGACCGGCGTCAGCGTCGACTTCGACGATCCAGACGCCATCCTTCGGCATGTGCTGGGCTGCGAATTCCTGGCCGGAGGCGAGGGCGAGGTTGACCGCCTTGTCCTCTTTCTCGTAGGCGGGATGGCGAAACAGCACCTTGACGCCATGCAAGGCAATCGGCTTGCCGACGGCGTCGGTAAGGCTATAGCGGACCTCGCCCCATGCGATGGTCAGCTTGCCGGTCCAGCCGAGCGCTGCCTGCGCCCGCCCCTCCTCGGCCTTCTTGTTGAACTGCTGGCTCGCCACATAGGTGTTTTCGACGACAAGGCCGGTCCAGCTCGTGTTGGCGAGCGTTGCCATCGTCAGATTGACCGCGATGACCACCCCGAAAAAGGCTAGGATGATGGCCAGCATGTGCCTGCCGGTGAATACGCGGGGTTTTTCAGCGTTAGCGGTCATCTGGCAGTCTCCGGCGCGTTGAAGGTGGCGGTGTATTCGTCCGCCTCGAAGCTCGCCTTGTCCTCGACACGGAACTTGAAGGTCTGCGCTGTGCCCTGGATTTGATCCGCCGGCTGGCGCACGAAGACCTTCAGCATTTTCAGGCGGTCGGGTTCGACCGGAATGGCAAAAGAACGGCCTTCCGGGATGTCGTCGCCGACCACGCTCATCTCGGCGCCCTGCAAGCCTTGAATCGCGACAACGATCGTCCTTGGCTCGGGGATCATGTTGAGCAGCTTGACGGTGTAGCCGTTGCGGATCGAGCCGTCGGACAGCGTGACAAATTGCGGATTGCGATCATGCAGCACGTTGACTTCGAGCCGATCGCGCGTCAGCAGCGAATAGAGCAGACCCAGGCCGATCAGCGACCAGATACCCATGTAGACGTAGGTGCGTGGCCGAAAGATCTTGCGGATATGGAAATGCGCCACCTTGTCGGAGAACAGGCCATCAGCGGTCCTGACCTGCGACGGGTTGACTGAACTGGAGCCGCCCGCGGTCGCCAGCATCATGTTGGCGTTGTAGTCGGACAGTGTCGCATAGGAGATCAGCCCGCGCTCCTTGCCGAGCTTGTCCATGACCCCGTCGCAGGCGTCTATGCACAGCGCGCAGGTGATGCATTCCATCTGCTGGCCATCGCGGATGTCGATCCCCATCGGGCAGACCGCGACGCAGGCATTGCAGTCGACGCAGTCACCGACCGGCAGCCCTGCGGCAAGGACCTTCTTGGCGTGGCGAGAACGCGGTTCGCCGCGCCAGTCATTGTAGGTGACGGTGAGAGAACTTTCGTCGAGCATCGCTGCCTGGATGCGCGGCCATGGGCACATGTAGGTGCAGACCTGCTCGCGCATCAGACCGCCGAACGTGTAGGTGGTAGCCGTCAGCACGGCGACAGTGATGTAGGCGACGGGTGGCGCGGTGCCGGTGAAGAGTTCGCCAACCAGCGTCGGCGCATCGGCAAAATAGAAAATCCAGGCGCCGCCGGTCGCCGCACCGATGACCAGCCAGACGGCGTGCTTCGATAAGCGCAGCATCAGCTTGCGGGCGGTCCAGGGGCCTGCATCGAGTTTCATGCGAGCGTTACGGTCGCCCTCTATCGCACGTTCGACGACGAGGAACAGATCGACCCACACCGTCTGAGGGCATGCATAGCCGCACCAGGCACGGCCGACAGTCGAGGTGATCAGGAAAAGACCGACGCCCGCCATGACCAGGAGGCCGGCCACATAGAAGAATTCCTGGGGCCATATCTCGATGAAGAAGAAGTAGAAGCGCCGGTTCGCGAGATCGAGCAGGACTGCCTGGTCCGGGGCAAATGGACCGCGAGCCCAAGGCAGCCACGCAGCCAGGTAATAGATGCCAAGTGTGATCGTCATCACCAGCCATTTGAAGCGACGAAAGTTGCCCGAGGCGCGCTTCGGAAAGATCTTTTGACGCGCGGCATAAAGCGGCTTGCGGGTTTTGGCGGAATTGACAGTTTCTGTTTCGAGCCCTGTCAACTGCGTCTTGTCACGCATGTGCAACTCCACTTTCCCAGCCAATGTCAGGGGCACCTGTCGTAAAGCCTCGCCGTAGGATAGCCTTGCCGGGTTGTGCAGATCGCATTAGGGATGGTGTCGAGGCCCGGCTCACGCCGGGCCTCGTCCGCTTGGCAGGGGGGACCGAAGAATAGGACCTTCCATTCCTATTCTCCGCCGCCAAGCGAATGGACATAAACTGCAAGTTCCTTGACCTTGATCTCGCCGAGACGGCCAACCCAGGCCGGCATGACGCCCTGTTTTGGCGCACGGACCTGTGCGGCGATGGCTGTCTCACCGGATCCATAGAGCCAGATCGCATCGGTCAGGTCGGGGGCGCCGAATTCCCTGTTGCCTTTTGCATTGTCGCCGTGACAGGCCACGCAATTCTCGGCAAAGACCTTGGCGCCGGGTTGGATCAGACTTGCATCGCGGACCTTGCCGGAAAGGCTGGCCACGTAGGCGCTGACTTGTGCGATCTGGTCGGCGGTAATGATGTCGCCGAAGGCCGGCATTTCCGACAGGCGCGTGTCCGGATCGGATGCGAAGCGGATGCCGTGCGTAATCGTCTGCTGGATCTGCTCGGCCTTGCCGCCCCACAGCCAGTCGTCGTCGTTGAGATTGGGAAAGCCCTTGGAACCCTGGGCGCCGGAGCCATGACATTGTACGCAATTGACCTTGAAAGCGGCGCCACCGGCGGCGATTGCGAATTCGCGCAGGCCGTCGTCCGCGGCGATTTCCGAGACGCTCTTGGACTCCACCGCCGAGATATATTTGCCCTTGGCGGCCTCAGCCGCGGTCAGCTCGTTCCTGACCTCGTTGCGGCTGGAATAGCCGAGCACACCCGTTGTCGCCGAGTGCAACAGAGGCCATGCTGGATAGGCAATGGTGTAGCCTATCGCCCAGACAATGGTGACGTAAAAAGTGATAACCCACCATCTGGGAAGCGGGTTGTTCAGCTCCCGGATACCATCCCATTCGTGGCCGGTGGTCGAGACGCCAGAGATTTCATCGATATGCTCGTCGCTCATGATCACTCGTCCTCGAGCGGAATGCGGGCCGCTTCGTCGGCCAGCCTTCGGCTGCCGGGGCGTAGGGCAAAGGCGATGCACCCCACGAAGAACAGCGCCATCGCAACCAGGCCCCAGCTGTCGGCAAACGCCCGCATCAAATTGTAGGTCATCAGCGTTCTCCTCAGCGGTAGCCGGCGGCTTCGTCGTAATTTTTGAAGTCGACCAGTGTGCCAAGCATCTGCAGGTAGGCGAGCAGGGCATCCATTTCGGTGACCTGTTGCGGGTTGCCGTCGAAGTCGCCGATCTTGGCTTTTGGGTAACGCGCCTCAAGGCCTGATGTGTCGGCATTGGGATCGGCCTGCGCCGCCAGATCCGCATTGGCGTGGGCGATCATGTCATCGGTGTAAGGGACGGCTACAAGCCTGTTGGCGACCAGATGCGTCGAGAAATCCTTCACGTCGATCGGCGTGTCTTTCAGGAACCCATAGCTCGGCATGATCGATTCCGGCACCACCGAGCGCGGGTCGGTAAGATGCGCGACATGCCATGCATTCGAGTAGCGGTCGCCAACTCTGGCGAGATCCGGCCCGGTGCGCTTCGATCCCCACTGGAAGGGGTGATCGTACATGGACTCGGCAGCCAGGCTGTAGTGGCCATAGCGCTCAACTTCGTCGCGGAACGGCCTGATCATCTGGCTATGACAGAGGTAGCAGCCCTCGCGCATATAGATGTTGCGCCCGACAAGTTCGAGCGGCGAATAGGGGCGCATGCCTTCCACCTTCTCGATCGTGTTGTCGAGATAGAAGAGAGGCGCGATCTCGACGATGCCGCCGACCGTCACCACGAGCAGCGAGCCAACGAGAAGAAGCGTGGCGTTCTTCTCGATGATTGCGTGTTTGTCCATCAAGCCCATTACCTGGCTCCTGATCGCGCAGGTCGGATGGCGACGGGGCTCGGCATCGGCTCCTCCTCGCGCTGGTGGCCGAGGATGGTCCTGGTGATGTTCCAGGCCATGATCAGGGCGCCGGAGAGGTACATGGCGCCGCCGATGGCGCGCAGGACATAGTAGGGGTGCATGGCGGCGACGGTTTCGGCGAAGGAGTAGACCAGGAAGCCCTGCTCGCCATATTCGCGCCACATCAGGCCCTGCATGATGCCGGACACCCACATCACCGCGGCGTAGACGACGATCCCGAGTGTCGCCAGCCAGAAGTGCCAGGTGACGAGCCTCAGCGAGTAGAGCCGTTGACGGTTCCAGAGCTTCGGGACCATGTAGTAGATCGCGCCGAACGAGATCATGCCGACCCAGCCGAGCGCACCCGAATGGACGTGCCCGATGGTCCAGTCGGTATAATGCGACAGCGAATTGACCGCCCGGATCGCCATGATGGGGCCTTCGAAGGTCGACATGCCATAGAAGGCGACGGCCATCACCATCATGCGGATGATCGGATCGGTGCGCAGCTTGTCCCAGGCGCCGGACAGCGTCATCAGGCCGTTGATCATGCCGCCCCAGGACGGCATCCACAGCATGATCGAGAACACCATGCCGAGCGTCTGCGCCCAATCGGGCAAGGCGGTGTAGTGCAGGTGATGCGGCCCGGCCCAGATGTAGAGAAAGATGATAGCCCAGAAATGGACGATCGACAGCCGGTACGAATAGACTGGCCGGTTCGCCTGCTTGGGCACGAAATAATACATCATGCCGAGGAAGCCGGCGGTGAGAAAGAAGCCGACCGCGTTGTGGCCGTACCACCATTGCGTCAAGGCGTCCTGGACCCCTGAAAAGGCGGAGTAGCTCTTGGAGCCCGGGAACGAGACTGGTATGGACAGGTTGTTGACCACATGCAGCATCGCGATGGTCACGATGAACGACAGGTAGAACCAGTTGGCCACGTAGATATGCGGTTCCTTGCGCTTCAGGATCGTGCCAAGGAACAGAATGAGGTAGGCGACCCAGACGATGGTCAGCCAGACATCCACATACCATTCGGGTTCGGCGTACTCGCGGCCCTCGGTGATGCCGAGCAGGTAGCCGGTCGCGGCCATGACGATGAACAGCTGGTAGCCCCAGAAGACGAACCAGGCGAGATCACGGCCGAAGAGGCGCGCGCGGCAGGTGCGCTGCACGACATACAGAGACGTGCAAAGCAGCGCGTTGCCGCCGAAGGCGAAAACGACACCGGATGTGTGCAACGGCCGCAAACGACCGAAATTGAACCAGGGCTGGATGTTGAGATCGGGGTAGGCGAGCTGCAGCGCGATCACCACGCCGACCAGCATGCCGACGACACCCCAGAACACGGTGGCGATCGCGCCGTAGCGGATCGGACCATCCATGTAAGCGGATGGGTCAATCGGAGCTGCTGGCCTGAACTCCGTGTTGCGCAACAGGATCGCAGTGAAACCAGCCACTGCGAAGAACAACACCCACATGTGTCGGCGGAAAGGTTCATCCACGCCGAAGCCGGCGGCCACCAGGGCCGCAAAAGCGAACACGCTTAGAAGGACGATCTCTGTGCCGAATTTCATTGCAGATCCCGATCTCGAATCTGGTGGATGCCAAATCCGCAGCGCACTAATCGCGCAGCCGCCGCCCCCTCGCCCTGATCTATGTC
>NZ_RZRA01000002.1:0-36338 GCF_003998945.1 Mesorhizobium sp. M7A.F.Ca.CA.003.01.2.1
GGGTTCACCCGCCTGCACGGCAAAGCGAGCCTTGTCATCGCCGCCAACATCCTCAGCCACCGCATCAATTTGGCCGAGCGCGCCAGCGCCGTGCTGTTTGCCGATGCCGCCGGCGCCATGGTGATCAGTCCTTGCGATGACCCGGATCGAGGCATTCTCGGCGCTTCGGTGGATTCCGACGGCTCGCGCTACGGGCTAATCCAGATTCCCGCCGGGGGAAGCAACACTCCGTTCCATGCCGACCTCGACCTCGCGCAGACACGGATGACGATCACTGACGGCCGTGAAGTATTCAGCAAGGCCGTGGAGATGATGACCGCCTGCTCGAGAGATGCGCTCACTGCTGCCCGACTGAGGCCGCAAGACCTCGATCGTTTCGTGCCGCATCAGGCCAATGCGCGCATTTTCGACGCGGTCGGCAGGAACCTCGGCATCGCTGATCACTCGATCGTCAAGACGATCGCCGAATATGGCAACTCTTCCGCCGCGACGATCCCGCTCTCATTGTCGCTGGCCCATCGGGCGCAGCCGTTTCGGCCTGGCGAGAAAGTCCTCTTGGCGGCAGCGGGTGCGGGTCTCAGCGGCGGCGCGCTTGTGGTGGGAATTTAGCAAAGCAATGCTTGCGCACAGGACTGCTCATGAATGAGACTATGAGAATGGCTCAATACGCAAATAGTCGCCGGCAAGCTCCATAGAGCTGGGGTCCGTGCGGTGCTCCGCGATGTCTAAGTATCGACCCGCTTGCTCAAATCGCAGCGCTCATCGAAGGCCAGCAATACCTCATGCAGAGCGAAAATCCCCAACCGCCCGTTTCAAAGACGCTCGCCCCATTTCGAAACAAGGTGTTTCGCTCAATTTGGGCGGCCACCCAGATTTCCAGCCTCGGTTGGCTAGTGCAAACGGTCGCCATCAGTTGGCTTATGGCAACGATTTCAGCGTCCGACCTCATGGTGGCACTCGTCCAGGCCGCATCCACATTGCCGGTGTTCTTCCTCTCAGTTTTCGCCGGAGCCATTGCCGACAACTTCAGCCGCCGGTGGGTGATGTTTGCGGGACACTGCCTGATAGCATCGGCGTCGACGACGCTGATGATTTCTGTGGGTCTGGGATTTGTCAGTCCTTGGCTGATTCTCGGGTTAGGTTTCCTGGCCGGCTGCGGCTTTGCCTTGAATGATCCGGCTTGGCACGCTTCGGTCGGCGATATCCTTCACAAACGCGACATTCCGGCCGCAGTGACGCTTATGTCCGTCGGATACAACATTGTGCGCAGCGTTGGTCCAGCCTTGGGGGGCGTGATCCTGGCCGTCTTTGGGCCGCTGGCCGCTTTCGCCTTGGCTGCGGTGAGTGATCTGGCGCCCATAAGCGCGATATGGCGCACCAAATGGGAGGTCCGCTCTTCGCCTCTCCCTCGTGAGAGAATGACGACGGCAATTCATGACGGAGTGCGCTTTACGGCGATGTCTTTGGAGATCAGGGCAGCGACCGCCCGAGCCGCTCTTTTCGGGTTGGCAAGCATCTCCATTCTGGCGTTGCTCCCCCTCGTCGTCCGGGATCAGTTGAAGAGTGGGCCAATTGTCTACGGTATCTTATTGGCCGGCTTCGGCATGGGTGCTTTCATCGCGGGTATGGGCAACGGCTTCTTGAGGAAGGTCACGTCTCAAAACAGGCTGGTGGCCTTCGCCTCTGTGGCTTGTGCAGTCTGTTGCCTCTCCCTTGCCCTTACATCGTCGCTTCCTGTGGCGGCCATTTCGCTGGCGCTCGGCGGAGCGGGTTGGCTTATCACCTGGACGGGCATTGACGTGTCGGTGCAGTTGGCAAGCCCAAGGTGGGTTGTAGGCCGCACGCTCTCCATTTACTACGCCTTGAGCGCAGGCGGTATGGCTGCTGGCAGCTGGATCTGGGGTTCTGTCGCGCAAAACTATTCCTTGACCTCAGCATTGGAGGGCGCCGCAGGCGCTCTGTTGCTGGTTGCAGCAGCGGGGATCGTGTTGCCGGTCCGTCCCTGGGAAGAAACCGATCAAGAAAGTTCAGTTTTTCATCCGCCGGACGTGGCTCTCGATCTGAAACCCAGAAGTGGCCCTATCGTGGCCAAGGTCGAGTATTTGATATCGGAGGAAAATATCGAGGCCTTTCTGGGCTCCATGCGCACGCGGCGACACGTCCAGAGCCGTGCCGGTGCACGAAACTGGACGCTCCAGCGAAATCTGCAAACACCGTCACTTTGGACGGAGACATTCCGCACCCCCACCTGGATGGACTTTCTCCGCCTAAATCATCGACTCACCGCAGCAGATAAGGAAGTCGCCCAGCATCTCCTGTCACTGCATGAAGGAGAGGTGCCTCCGCAGACAGTGCTTTCGATTGAACGGACGACCGAGGCAATTCGTACCCGTACCTCGACAATCTTTTCTCGTCCTCCAAGATGACGCCATCAAGCTGCTGTCCAGGGACAGGGTGGATCACCGGTGCTTTGCAGAGCACAGCCTCACACCGAGAGCAGCGTGCTCCGGGTTGTGCGCTTTCGCGCGCACCCAGGCGAGATGATGGTGAACGCGGCGTCAAGTGGAAGTCCCCTGCATACGCTTGCGGAGTCTTCTGCGAGAGCCCATGCCGACGAGCGCCAAACAAGGTCTGATGCCTTTCGGCGTCGTGGCCTCAACTCATCGATTCGCGAGAAAAGCATCGAATGCAGCAGCAACGGCGCGAACAACAAAGCGGTGCTCCGGCCGCACGCGGATGAAGCCGTTTTCGACGTCCAGGATCCCCTCCTCAGCCAGCGTCACCAAACTCTCAACTGAATCGAGAAAACGAGCTGGTTCGATTTCGTGGGCGGCACAGATGGTCGGCACGTCGGCCTCCAAATCGCACATCAGTCGCTCGATGATCGCTGCGCGCACCCGGTCATCGTCGGTCAGACGGTGACCCTTTGATGTCGCCAGACGTCCACTTGCGATGTGCCGGGCGTAAGAATCCCGTGTTACTTCGTTCTGAACATACCCCTCGCGGACTCGGCCAATAGCCGACGCGCCGAAGCCGATCACGTTTTGCAAGTATCGGCCGAGTATCCCAGCGAATTACGCCGTAGGCGCCCGGTCTTCTGGCGCTAGCGCAAGTTCGTCGTCCGGCGGAGCGAAATGATCGAGCCCGATCTCCCGGTAGCCAGCGCCAACCAGTGTCTCGGCGACAGTTGCAGCCTGTTCGGCGCGAAGATCGCCGTCCGGTAGACCTGCCTGCTCGATTAGGCGCTGATTCTTTATCACGGAAGGAATATGCGCGTATCCGAACACCGCAAGCCGGTTGGGGCGCATGGCGACCGCAGCCATCGCGGTCTGGATGCAGGACTGCACAGTCTGTTTCGGTAGACCGAAGATGAGGTCGAAGTTGATATGGCCAACGCCATGCCGGCGGAGATTTTGGACTGCAGCGGCCGTCTGCACCTTACTCTGGATCCGATTGATCGCCTTTGCACATCGGGATCAAAGCTCTGCATCCGATGCTCGCGCGGTTGACACCGTTAGCTGCCAGGGCTTCGGCCATTTCCGGTGTGAACGTTCGGGGATCGATCTCCACGGCGATCGCAGCAGTTTTGCTGAAAGCGAAGTGGCGGCGTAGAAATTCCATCAGCGCCAAGTGCTCGGCTGGCCCGATAAGGTGAGGCGTTCCGCCGCCGAAATGCACATCGCTCACCGGCAGCCCTTGCCGCACTTGCTCCGACACCAAACTGATCTCCTGACGCAGCACCGCTAAATAATTAAGGATCGGGCCGTTGCGACGGATGACCGCGGTAGGGAAGCCGCAATACCAGCACATGGATCGGCAAAACGGAATGTGGAAATAGAGCGACACCGATTCGTCGGCCGGGAGGCCCCCCAGCCATTCCTCATAATCGTCAGCACCAACTGCCGCAGAGAAGTCTGGCACAGTCGGATAGATGGTATACCAAGGCGGCCGGGGGTCCCGGTACTTTGTCAGGATTGAGGTGTGCAAGGAGCTGTCATCCCACGTCGCTCATCCATCATTCTTTCGTTGCGCGCTCGTCCTGGTCTCTGACCTAAGTCAGTGCGTCCCGCTTATGTCGCAGTCTCGTTTGGACAGGATGGGGTCAACCACGCCGGGGAGCGCGCGTGCCATGGTTGCGCCTGAGGTGATGGTGCGGTGCCGCATTCAACGTCTGAGTACGTGACGCCAGTGCAGTGTGCTTGAGGCGTCTGCGGAAGAACTTTGCAATGCGAAATTCATGTCCGACGCAACGGACCTGTCAAGCCTCGTTCAGACGCCATCCAGGTCCAGCCAGCGGCCTTCCCTGCCGGCCGAAAAACCATACCGGCTTTAGCCACCGAGACGCTCTAAAGCTGACGTCGGCTCATTTGATGAAAGGAGGACGCCGCTAGGGGGTGCACAAGGTTCCCCGGCTTGACGTCGCTTCGAGCGAAGAGCGGTGTGGCTTGTCGTCAAGCGCCGGGCAGCGTGCCCCCTACCGATATCCCGAAAAGATCGACCAAGATGGCCATGCCGACGCCACACGCGGTCTGGATGAGGCCGACCATGAAAATGCGATTGGCGCGTTCGTAGATGGGGCGCCGCAAGGAACTCATGTCGAGCAGCATGGACAGCGCTCTCATCTGCAGTGCGATGCCGAGCAGGATCGGCACTACGGCGAACAGATCGTAGAGTTGCCATGGCAAGGGGTTCGCGGCCCAATGAGTGAGGAAGCCGAGGGAAAAGGCAAGCAGGATACCCACGGCAGTGATTGTGCCGTTGCGGAAAATGGTCTCGATCGGTTCTTCCTTCGGATCGTGCTCGTCCAAGCGGCTTCCTTTCGTTGCTCTTTCCGTCGAGACTAAGTTCTCGAGAATACTGTTCATCGCCAATTACTCGAGGCGAGCCGTAGGCAGCCGTTTCAGGGTGCGCTCCCTCTCGCTTCCGGCCGCGCAATGTACCTGCACGGCGAACTTACAGCGGCGAAAAGGTGCTGCGGCCACCATGCGACGCCTCGGACGTGCACGCCCTCTGTTCCTGGCGCAGCCCTTGCGGAGCGTACGCGCAGTGATCCTTCTCGGTAGCGGATGGCGCGGCCTCCGTTGCGGTCAGACGGGAAGCCGTCGCTGTTAAACGAGACTGTCACATATCGAACATGGCGAACCGTGTCGCACATTTCTTTTCGCAGTGACCCTCAAAAAAAGTGATTCCAGCGAGACGAAGGCGCGTCGGCCCGATTTTGGTGTCGGCCGCATCTACGCTTCAGGTTGGCATGTCGCTTGCTGCTCTATTCGGAGAGCTGCAGCGGTCCGACCGGAGTGTTTCACATGTAAACGATAATGAATCTCCTAGCAGAAAACACTATTATAAGTACATGTGGCTTTTACGCTGGCTCACCTCTCGTGTCAAGCGCTTTGGCGTCCACATATTGGAGACAACACGCACAAAATTTAGAGGAAAAGCTTGCTCTTTCGCCTCTATCCTTTTTATTCCTTCATGGAGATCTAGACATGTACATCAAGAGTCCTCTTCTCGGCTTAACTGCTCTGATGACCATTTCCGTCGGTCGAGCAGCTGGCGCCGAGCGGGAACCGGCCGAGTACATCAAGATCTGCGACGTCCTCGGCTCGGGATATTCCTATATTCCCAACACCGAGACCTGCCTGCGCATCGGCGGCTATGTCCGTTACGATATCGGCCTGGGTGACGTCCGATCGTATGACAGCGCAAGAACCTCGGACGTGAGAACTGGCGAGGACCAAGGCACTTGGCGAAACAGCACACGCTTCACGTTCAAAACTTGGACCGGCCAGCAGACCGAGCTCGGCGCGTTGACGACCTATACCGAAACCCAGGTGAATTTTGGCAACAGCGCTAACTCGCATGACAGTCCTCAGAACTATGATTTCAACAGCGGCCTCGCACTGGCTTCTGCCTGGGTCGAGCTGGGAGGCCTGCGAGTTGGCAAGGAGGGGTCGGCCTTCGATACGTTTGCAAGCTACGCTGGCAACGTTCTCGATAGTATGCTCGTTCCGTCGGCCGGCTTCGACACCAACGTGGCTCAGTACCACTTCGACGCCGGCAACGGCATTTCGACTGTGATTTCGCTCGAACAAGGATCGGGCTCAGCCGGTACTATCGACAGCTATATTCCGCACGTTGTCGCCGGCTTGAAATACACGCAAGGCTGGGGCTCGATCATCGGCGTCGCGGCTTATGACAGCAATTACGAAGCTTTTGCCGGCAAGATCCGCGTCGACGTCGCTGTCACAAACCAGCTGTCGCTGTTTGGACTCTTCGGCTACGGTTCCAATGCCAGTCTCAACGAGGACTCAAACGGCGCAATTGCCAATCATGGGCGCGGCTCGTACAAAATCTGGAACGGCCAGTGGGCTTTCTGGGCGGGCGCCACCTACGAGTTTGACGAGAAAACTTCGTTCAACCTTCAGGTCTCGGGTGATCAGCTCAAGGATGCTGGTGTGGCTGCAAACGTCGCCTACATGGTCGTTCCCGGCTTCACGGTCACAGCCGAGGTCGATTACGACCACTACGGCAACTCTGGCCTCGGCCCTGCCGAGCCTACCGCCGTCAAGGGCACGAGCAAGCCGAACAGCGTCGGCGGCATTCTCCGCTTACAAGGCTCATTTTGAAATCTCTCCAGTCGCGAGCATGGCAAAGGCACTTGCCTCGACAACGCACGCATGGAGAGCTTCGTTCGCCATCTTGAAGTCTGCATCGACCGTCCACGGCCCATCGTACCAACTAGAAACTGAAAGTTATGAGCCCTGTGTACTACACCTAGCCCTTGACCTGCCCGATGAACCGGCCAGGGGCCGTCAGTTCAAATTCGGGGCCGTTTAGAGGGCAGTGTGAGGCCGTGTTAGGTAAGCGCCACTGCAATGTCGAGGCCGCGACACGCCTGTCGCTTTGGACGGCTGGAATTGCCCTTCGCGGCGCCATTCATTCTCTCAACATTTACGTGATAATGCACGCTGAGTCCGAGCCGCGTGGCAGCACCCATCCTAGGTGTGAGCTTTCGAGAGGTTGTCCATTCGGACCGGACCGAGGAGACTGGAGTTACCACGCTTCAGCATCCATCGGAGGGTCCGAATGAACATCCACAAGAATGCCCGTCTCACACCGCTGCGTCGAGAGGAGATGGCGTTATCGGTGATAGAAGGCGCTTTTTCCAAAGCCCATGCGGCGCGCGTCTATGGCGTGTCGGCCAAGATCGTGGCGCGCTGGGTCGAGCGCTATAAGACCAAAGGGCGGGCCGGCATGGTCGACCGCTCGTCGCGGCCCACCGTCATGCCGAGCCTGACCGAACAGTCCGTGGCCGAGCGCATCGCAGCCTTGCGTCGCCAGCGGCTGACCGGCAAGCACATCGCCCATGAGGTCGGCGTCTCGCCCGCCACCGTCAGCCGGGTTCTCAAGCGTGCCGGGCTGTCGCGGCTCAGGGATATCGAGCCGGCCGAACCGGTCCGGCGCTACGAGCGGGAGCATCCCGGCGAGATGATCCATATCGACATCAAGAAGCTCGGCCGCTTCAGCCAAGTCGGCCATCGTATCACCGGCGATCCGCAAAAGGGCAAGTCGCGCGGCGCCGGCTGGGAGTTCGTCCATGTCTGCATCGACGACGCGTCCCGCATCGCCTTCTCGCAAATCCTGCCCGACGAGAAAAAGGAGTGCGCCATCGCCTTCCTCAAGGCCGCGGTCGCCTATTACGCCAGCCTCGGCGTCACGATAGCCCGCGTCATGACCGACAACGGCTCCTGCTACAGATCAAAGGCCTTCGCCAAGGCCTGCCGCGATCTCGGCCTCAAGCACGTCACGACAAGACCCTATACGCCCAAGACCAATGGCAAGGCCGAGCGCTTCATCCAGACAGCACTGCGCGAATGGGCCTACGCCATTGCCTATCCGACATCCGATCATCGTGCCGCCGAACTGCCTGTCTGGCTGCACAGATACAATTGGCATCGTCCACATGGCAGCCTAAAGTCAAAAACGCCTATCAGTCGCCTCGCCCTGATCGAGGACAACCTGTTGAAGCTCCACAACTAGGTCGTCCAGCATCACAGTGAACCGCGTACGTAGTATTTTGTCGTAGGCGGCATTCTGGATAGCCGGATACGGGCTCTTCACCCGCTGCACCACCGATTGCGGGATGATGTCGCGAGAAACATTCACGGATTTCGTGAAAAAAGTGTACCCGCCGAAGAGCCCTACTCGCGGGGGCGGTGCAGCACCACCTCGGTGTCACTGCTCGTGTTCATGCGATGGACTAGGCCGGCCAGCTGTTGACGCAGCTCGCGGTAGTTGTAAGTCTCACCCGTGTAGACGAGCACCAAGTCAGGTCGGCCATCCCCCTGGAGCATCCTCGGCTGGCGGCCGCCCTGGATATCGATGATTGCCAGGCGGTGGTGTCCCAGCGCCGCAGGCCCGCCGATCCAAGTCCCCTCGTCGTCCGGACCGTGGTTCGCTATGGTGGCCGTCATATCGGCAAGCTCCCTTCGCGCATCGGGACCTCCGAGGTCTCGATTGAAGTCGATCCATTCACAGATGCCGCACAGGTTATGTCGCCGCATTTGGGCGAAGCAGATATAAGGCCAGTGGGAAACCATCGAGGCAAAGTGACGGATCTAGCCCAGCTACGATCCGCATCCGACATTGTCGGACATCGGACAGCACCGCGATTCGCTGCATAGGAAGCCTGGAGTCGCGATTTCCCCTGGGGGAATCAGCGCATGAAAGGAGAGCTGGGTCGTGTCTGCCGAAATGAGAAATTGCTCCCCCTTATTGCATCACCGAGGAATGTTACCCAGCGCGATAGACGGACATGCCCTATCTCCCCCCGTTGCAGCTGAGGGAGATAGGGGCCAGCTCTTCATTCAACCCTCATGGAGGATGATCAGCCCAGCCATTTCCATGCGCCGGCCTTCACAAGCCGTGCACCATTCAGGTTCTTTTCCTTGAAGCGCGACGATCCTTGTCAGACGTCGCAACACTTGCTGCCGAGAGCACGAGCTCTTCCTCGAGCATGCCTTGATCTGCGCCTCGAACGGCTCGCACATGCTGGGTTTCAACGACTTCGCAGAGGTTGATATTCTGCAGTGACTTCGTCTCGCTGCTGCACGGCATTGACGCTGGGAGCCATGCTCGCGTGGCGCAATTGTGCTGAAGCCGGTGCCCACGGCAACGTTTCTTAACCCGCCCCAGATCCTGGCGTTTGGCTATTTCCGACATTCGTGTCCGGCTTCGGACAAAGGCCGGGTTTGCCGAACGGAGTCGCACCCAATTTCCAGTGCTGCTTGAGCAATAATATCGACCGGCATTACTGCACAACACGAAAGTTGCTGCAAAAACCGAAGTGAACCCAAGGCATCGGGTCAATTGGCATGGCGCTTGCGACTCGGTCGATAGAACGCAGTCAAAATCACGGTTGCAGACCATGCCTACCTCTCAAAGCTCGATAAAGCACGCGAGCAAAATTCCCCGTCTCCGCGGAAGCTCGTCGCCGTTAAACGTGCCTGCTCGGGGGCGGTCTTGCACAAGACCGGTCCGAGGCAACCACGCCAAGGCGCGAGGCTGCCGGAACTGTCGACCGAAGTCGATGCCGCTTCAGTTTAACCGAAAAATGCACCGTACCACTTTGGCCTGGAAGCAAATCAATGACCTATAGAAAGAACGTTCCTCTCGTGACCTTTCGCACGCGTGTTCGCGATGAGTCGATCGGGGGGCCAAATCCTTATCAGTGGGAGAACAAGACCTCCGACGATTATTTCGGGGGCAAGCGCATCATCCTGTTCTCGCTGCCTGGCGCCTTCACCCCGACCTGCTCGACCTTCCAACTGCCCGATTTCGAAAAACTCTATGATCAATTTCTGGAACTGCGAATTGACGCGATCTACTGCGTCTCGGTCAACGATGCTTTCGTCATGAATGCGTGGGGAAAGTCCTTGGGGCTGCAGAAGATCGAGCTGATCCCAGACGGGTCGGGCGAGTTCACGCGCAAAATGGGCATGCTGGTCGCGAAGGACAATCTGGGCTTTGGCATGCGCTCCTGGCGATACGCCGCTCTGATCGACGATGGCGTGGTGGAGCAGTGGTTCGAGGAGGAAGGCTTCTGTGACAACTGCGAGACGGACCCCTATGGCGTTTCATCCCCGCAAAACGTTCTCGACAAATTGAAGGCGGCGGCATGACCCAGAAGTGGAAAGTCTCACACAACCCAAGCACACACTAGAGCCTCCTCGGCAGATCACGGTTCAACATGCATCTCTCAGCAAGCCTGCTTCAACGCCAGAAGCAACGTATGGTCTTATCGCCTCAAGCCATTGAAGCTATTCGCTTGCTGCGATTGACGCATACTGAACTCCATCAGCTCGTGCAGCAGGCACTCGAGAAGAACCCCGTTTTGAAGCCTGACCCGTTTGACGACGATTCGCCGCTGCCAGGGGTGGATCAGCGGAGCAGTCAAAGCAGAAGCGAAATCGGCGAATCGCCCATTGGCGGGCCGTCTGGCGGGCGCGGGCAATGGAAGTCGCAACGCAGTAGCGGCAACGATCGACCTGCCGTCGAGGAGTTTACCGCCCACACCGAAACATTGCACGACCATGTCGCCCGCCAGGTCGCCCTCAACCCGTTCACCCCCCAGGAGCGGCTGATTGCCGGACAGCTCGCCGCTCATCTGGAGGACACTGGCTATCTTCAGGTAAACCTTTTCGATCTGGCCAGGACGTTAAACGTTCGGCAAGCTGATGTGGAACGGGTCATCGGAATCTTGCAGCAATTTGATCCGCCGGGCATTTTTGCGCGAACTCTCAGCGAATGCCTGGAGATTCAGCTGCGCCAGCAAGACCGGTTCGACCCGGCTATGGCAGCTTTGGTCGCCAATCTCGAGATGCTTGCACGGGGGGATTTTCAGGGATTGAAGCAGCGTTGCGGAGTCGACGAGGAGGATCTCCTCGACATGAGGAACGAAATCCGCGCGCTCGATCCCAAGCCTGGAGACCGGTTCCAGTCCGGGACGCCGGAAACCATCGTACCGGACGTCTGGGTAATGCCCAAGTCCGAAGGTGGATGGCGGGTGGAGCTTGATCCGGCCACGCTGCCCAAAGTGTTGATCAACCACACCTATGTCGCCGAAATCTCGCAGCTGACCAAGCAAAATCCGGAAGGCAAAGCGTTTCTCGACAATTGCCAGGAAAAAGGGAACTGGCTGATCAGCAGTCTCAAGCAGCGCGCTAAGACGATCCTTAAGGTTGCGACCGAAATCGTGCGCCAGCAGGATGCCTTTTTTACACACGGCGCCGCCCATCTGCGGCCTCTCTGTCTCAAAAATGTCGCTGACGAGATCGGCATGCACGAGTCGACGGTAAGCCGGGTGACTTCGAACAGGTACATGTTGACTCCGCGCGGGGTGTTCGAGCTGAAGTATTTTTTCGCTGCGCCAATCGCATCCTGCGAGGGCGGCGATGCGCACTCCGCCAAAGCTGTCTGCCATCGGATCAAGGCAATCATAGCCGAAGAATCGCTCGACAAGGTACATTCCGACGAAGACATCGTTGCTCAACTCAAGGAGACCGGCATCGATGTCGCTCGCCGTACCGTCACCAAATATCGCGAGGCGATGAACATCCCTTCCTCCATACGACGGCGCCGCGATAAGCGTTTGTCCGCAGCTGCGATCAAGCGAAGTGACTAACCGACATTCGTGGTCGGCGAGAGGCGACTCTCAACTTCCTCCGGGCCGAAGCAGCTTTCGAAGTCATGGCATTCCCCGCAACTGGGTGCTGTGCATGACGAAAAGCCTTCGGCCTCACACAGCTTGCGGTAAAAGTACTTTTTCCATTTCATGTTTTCTGTGTTGCCTGCCGCCAGCGCGGGAAAATGTCTGGCAAGCAGGCGGCTGAGCTCAGCGCGATTTGAGAGGCCAAGATCCCGCCAAAGATGGTCCATGCGCATCGCACGCCGGGCGATGATCTTGGCCAAGCGGGCGCTCGCCGGGTCGGCCGGCGCAGCATGCGCTAGCAGCAGCCGGCGTAGCAGTTCCTCTTCCAGTTCCGGCTCGGGCTCGCTCAACTCCTCCAAAGCGAATACGCTGCTGGAGGTAGACGGGAAAGTTGCGGCCAAGACATCACGCAATTCGACAGACGAAAGGCCTGTCCCCTCCGTCGCCAACACCTCGCCCGCCTGGACCTCCTCAAGCGAACGTGAATGTACGCAGGGCAGCACATGCTGATCGAAGCTCCTCCCTAGCTCGGACCCACGCCATTGCGCGCTGGATAGGCAGCCATCATCGTAACGGCCGGCTTCAGCTTCCGGCATGACAAAGCGCCTTGTTGACCGCAGGGATGATCTTGTCGCCCCAGAGCTCGATCTGGCGCAGCATCGTCTTTTGGTCGAAGTCGCCCAATTGAGTCTGAACTGCGATCTGGTCCGGTTTCAAGATATCGATCTCTTCCAGCAGGCGATCAATCACGCGATTTACGCTGCCAATCGGCAAATTTTTGCGCATGGTCTCGAAGGACAGATCCTGCTGGGTCGGTGTCTCCTGCAGCAGGTAGCCATCGTGGCTCTGTTGGCGACGCTGATGCAGGGCTTCAGAAAGCCGGCGCTGGAAGCGGGCATTGTCGAGATAGCTGTTGATCTCCAACTCGTCGTGGCTGGCATAGCAGCAGCGCAGCAGCGATATCTTGACGTCGGTGACGTTCTTTTCCTCGGATGCCGCCGCCCTCTCGACTGATTCACGCAGTGTGGTCAAAGTCTCTAAGCCGTCGTGGAAGGCTGTGACAAAAAAATTGTGCCCCTCGCGGTAGGCCCGAGCCATCCGTGCGGCTCCGCCAGCGATCCAGATAGGCGGCGTCGGCTGCTGGACTGTGCGGACCGAAATCGCTGTTGGGGGGATCTTCTCATACTGGCCGTCGTGTTCGAAGACGTTTTGGTTGAGGCCCTTGAGAATGATGTCCAGGTATTCCGAAAAGACGGCCGGCGCCTCATCGATGTCCACGCCGAACCGTTCGAACTCGAACTGCTGGTATCCCAAGCCTACGCCGAGCTCGAGACGGCCGTTCGCAACGATGTCGGCGAAGCCGATCTCGGACAGCAGGCGCTGCGGTTGGTAAAGCGGCAGCACGCAGACGGCAGTGCCCAGGCGAATCGTGCTTGTCAAGCCGCCGCAGTGCGCCACCATCATCAGCGGGGATGGTATGAGGCTGTAATTGTTGAAGTGGTGCTCAGCAAACCACGCGGTGTTGAACCCAGCCTGCTCCGAAGCGACGGCCTGTTCGATGGAGTTGCGGATGACGCTTTCTGAGGATTGGTGATAGCCACGCTGGGCGGCCAGAATGAAAGTGGCAAATTCCATGATTTCTCCTCGTTATAGACACGTCAGCCGACCGGGAATGTGCTCGGCATGCGCATGCTTGGATCTCAAGCACCTCAGGTGCGTCGTGGAGCCGAGGCTTCATAATGCTCGGCCGGTCGCCCTGCGAAGGCCTGGCAATTAACCTGCGGCCTCCGCAAAACATTCGTCATAGAGCTCGCTGGCGTTTCCCGCATCACCGAACGAGGTCCAGCCGCCGTCCACGTAGAGGATCGAGCCGTTGATGTATGAGGCGTCAGACGAAGCAAGGAAGAACGATGCATCTGCGACGTCTTCTGGCCGTCCCATCCTGCCCATGGGGATGCGTCGTCCGATTGCTGTCAGGTCGATGCGGCCGGCTTTGGCCAACTGAGCAAGTGCGGGCGTGCGGATGTGGCCAGGAGCGACGGTGGCTGTCCGAATTCCGACCGGCCCGAGTTCGGCCGCCATGCAACGGGTCAGCATATCCATCCCCGCCTTGGAGGCGCCGTAGGCATGGCGCGGCGCGAACGGCAGAAAGCTGTCGATCGACCCGAGATTGAGGATCACGCCGCCCGGGCGCATAGCCTTGATCGCTTCGCGCGCGCAGGTGAAGGCGCCGGTAAGGTTGACATCCAGGACGTGTTCGAGCTGTTTCGACAGTTGCTCGATCGCAGGCACAATCCTGTCGGCGGTATCAGCACTATTGACCAGAACATCGATATACCCGAAGCGTCCCCTCAGTTCTTCGAACATCGACACCACATCGCTCTCGACGGCCACGTCCAGCGATTTCGCCAGATGCTTGCCGGGGAGCGATGTAGCCAGCTCTGCCGCTGCAGTGCCATCTTTATCAGCAATCACGACGGTGTCGCCGTTCGCGGCAAAGCGGCGAGCGACGGCCGCGCCAATGCTTTTTGCGCCACCGGTGACGAGCACGATTCGCGCATCTGTGCATTCGGCCGGACAGGAGAGCTCGGCTTGGAGCGCACCATCCACCGGCGGGTGAGCATCCCCCGGCTGGTTGAATGACATCCAGCCTCCGTCGACTGCCAGCACCGAGCCGGTGATGTAGCGCGCCTGCGTGCTGCTCAGAAAACGCACGACCCTGGCGATCTCGTCGGGGCGAGCCAAGCGCCCCATCGGCACGCGGCGGCGTATCGCCGCGAGGTCCATTTTGCCAGCGCGTGCCAGTTCTGTGACCATTGGGGTGCGGACGGAGCCCGGCGCCACCGCCGTGACGCGGATTCCTCGCATAGCCCACTCGCATGCAAGGGACTTTGTCAACGAGATCACGCCAGCTTTCGAGGCTGCGTAGGCGTTGCGCCTGGGATTGCCGACCACGCCCGCCATCGAAGCCACATTGACGATCGCACCGCCCGGCTTCATGCGCCGCGCCGCTTCCCGGGCCATAACGAATGGCCCAATAAGGTTCACTGTCACGCCGCGTCGGAAGGTATCGACAGCGGTGTCGATGATCCTATCCATCGTGGGTCCAACCGCCGCATTGTTGATGAGGACATCGATTTGCGCGAACCGTGCTTCGACCTGGCCGAAAAGTGAGAGCATGTCCTTCTCTCGCGACACATCGCACTCCAGACCGACGTGCGGCGACCCGAGATCCCGAGCCAGTTCAACCACACCACTGCCCGGAAGGTCCACCGCAACTACAGTGTCTCCGTCCGCGGCAAGGATATCGACCAGGGCACGGCCGATCCCGCCCGCAGCGCCTGTGATGATTACGGTGCGTGCTGCCAGTTTCACGAGAGCTTCTCCACGATGACCGCTTGTGATCTCAGCCCATCAACCTTGGGCGGAATGAAGGGCCGAGCCAAATCGTTGCAGTGACCGCCAGTCGCGGCCCCACACAGATGTCGTTCCCGTAGGGCGCTCATCCTCCATTCCTACCCACTTATGCAGCTCCCAGTTGGGGACCCTCGACGCCATCTTGGTCGGTGGGGATGTGACCCTTGAGCAACTGGTAGATGGGATCGTCTGGATGTGGTGCTCCAATCGGCTGTCGCCGGCCGAACCTATCTGCCTCAAGAATCGCTGGCGGGATTTGCTCCTCAACCCAATCGTAGACGACTGTCCGTTCCGCAATTCGCCACTCGTCCTGCCTCTTCTGAAACAGATCGCAGTAACGGCCGCAAAGCAGCGTCTGACGTATTTCTTGGTCTGTATCCGGTCCGCGTTGCAGCGCGGTGAAATAGCTCTCGACCGCGGCCTCTGCTGAACTGATGAAGTCGATCAGGCTGTTCGTGATTTGATGGATGTTACGGTGCCCCGGCAGACCGAGAGCAAATTGGATGAAGTCCTCTGCCGGTCCGCAATAGGGACCGTGCCTGTCATACGCTTCGGGCCAGTATGCGCTACGCAGCGCCGCCTCATCGGCGCGGTCTATCCCGCGGCAGTACCGATACAGGCAGTTGCGGATCGCCTCTCGGTCACGCAGTTCGGTAATTTTCGCGTGGTCGACAGGGTCTGTCGCGAATTGTATGATTGTTTTGTCCTTCCCGATGCCAGTCTGCACTTTGCGTGTGTCTCTCTCTACAACTGAGTTAGCGGGGGGCTCGTCAACTTCCAGAGCTTGTTCGGGGCAGGCTCGTACCCCTTTTGAGGCAAGCAGTTGCTCCCCATCGGCAACATCAATATCACCGGGCAAGATGTAGCCGGCGTCATCAAGCTTGAAGACTCTCGGCGCCCGCGCCCAGCAGCGCGCATGACCCTGGCATCTGGCTTTATGTACGACGACACGCATAGCGAACTCCAATGTCGTTGGCTGAAACTTCAGGACCATTCCAGGATCAGATTCTCGATCCCGAACACATGGCCGCCGAAGGTGATAGGTTCAGTCCCTGTCTTGATCCGAAAGGCTGGGATGCGCGCCAGCCACTCCTCCAGGCCAATGACAATCTCCCGCCGGGCAAGGTGTGAGCCAAGACAACGATGGGGACCATAGCCAAAGGCAGCGTGCCGGTTGTCCTCGCGCGCCAGATCGATCTCATTCGGGCATTCGAATTCCGCCGGGTCACGATTGGCAATCATCGTGGCACAGGAAACATAATCTCCCTTGCGGATCGGCGCGCCTTTGAAGTCGACATCCTTCGTTGCCACTCGGATCATCTGAATGGTCGAATAGGCGCGCAGCAATTCTTCCGCAGCGACGGCAATCCGGTCAGGTTCGCTTCGTAGCAATTCCTGATCTTTGGGGTTGCGCGCGAGATGGGCCAAGTCGAAGCATATGGCTGCTGAGACCGTGTCGAGTCCCGCGACGAACACAAGCACGCCGATGCCACGGACTTCTTCGTCACTGAGCAGACGACCCTCGACCTTTGCCTTCACGATGAAGGTCATGAAATCATCGACCGGCTCCTTGCGGCGCTCGGTGGCAAGTTCGTCGATGAAGGCCACGATCGTCCGGGCTGCGGGTGGTCGTTGCTCCTTATCGCCGTGGAGCAGATCTCTAGCCCAGCCGACAAATGTTTCTAGTCCGTTGTCCGAAAGCCCAATAAAGCGAAGGAAGATATTGACCGCGAACGGAACTGCAAAATCCTTCATGATGTCGCAGCTCGTGCCTGATGCGGCGATCCTGTCGATCAGCTTGATCGCTCGTTCCCGGACAGCCGGCTCCAATGCCATTACCCGCTTTGGCGAAAGCAGCGGATTGAGCAGTGAGCGAAAAACACCGTGGAATGGCGGATCGAGCTCAAGCGGGATCATCGGCCAGCTCTCGCCGAGCACAGAGGCGAAGATGCTGCGATGGCTGGAAAACGTTTCGGTGTCCTGCAGCACCCGGCGCTGGTCGCTCGCGCGAGTGATGACCCAGGTACCCCGACCGTCGCGCGTGTTGCTGGTTGAATAAAAGATCGGAGGCCCGGCATGAACGCAAGCAACCGCTGCATGCGGATCCCCGTTAGCCGTCGGCAACATGCCGGGCGACGTAAACAGGTTGAAGTCCCTCACCATTTCGGGCGGGACATGATCTGGAACCGGCCGCGATTTAACCGCGCCAGAATCGAGAGACCGTTCATGAGATGCTGTCGGCATTTGCATGCAATCGTCGGTGCAAGCTCCGTGCCGAATTCGTCTTTCGATAATCCTTGCCGTTTGCTGGGCAACAGGTGGCGCCTGCGCTGACTTGCTGGTCGGGATTGCAACATTCTTGTCCAGCGTCGGACACAGAATGTAGAATGCTAGACAGCGACTTGGAGCAACTCAACTGGTGGGATCGCTAGCCGATCATGTGCCCGGGGAGCATCCAGTTCGAAAGCTTGCGCTAAGCGGCTTGGTGACTTGGCCGAGGTCACCAGGTGGAAACGACCAACACTTGGGGTGAGCCTAGTGGCGCTCCCCTCGATGATGTCTGGCGGGGTGGTTAGCCGCCTCCGTAGGACAAGATCAGTCTACACGAATGGACTATAGCCTCTCCTCGCATGCCTCATTGGCCGTCCTTCAGAGCCGGCCACACGAGCTTTTGTCTTTCAGCAGGGCGTTTTTCTCGCCAGCTACAGAGCCACACCGACGCCATTAATGAGCGTCCAGTCGACGGGTTGGATGGCCCTGTCCATCTTGCCCAGCACCTTGGCTTAGCATTTGCCGGTGCGGCGGAAGCCTTCAAGACGCAGTTCTTGACCTTCTCCAGATCAGCCTCGGATGGATATCGGCAAGGGTTCAGCTCGTCCTTTTGAACTTGCGCATCTTCGTGTTGGCCAACCCCAGGCCGCCCGACATATTTGCGGTCTATCCGGCACCTCAACTTCGAACAACCTTGCGGCAAGCTCTTGGGATAGCCCACGCTCGTGCCTCCACCACCCGCTCAGCAGAGCCAGATTTGTCGTTGATGGCACGGAACTTGCGGAGTCATTCGCAGATGCGTCACGGACCGAGAGTGTCGTCCCATGAATTCGATCACCAAAAAGGCCGCCCGACGTTGCTGGGACCGCCTGCAATTACCTTATCCCAGAATTGGGAGCAACGGCTTCAAAAGGGATAACTCATCACCTCAATTTTGTCGATCGCGCGGCCATCGAACCGCAGCCATCGATCAGACTTCCGCCTCGTTGCACTCATTGCGACCGCCTTGGTGCTTGCGACAACCGCTCAATTCTGGCTGCCAGGATAACCACATATGGCGACGGAACTTCCTGCTTCAAAGCAATATAGAGATCGTCGATCATCCCCCCATCAAGGCCTCGATCGAGGACACCGCGTTCGGCTTGCTTGGTTCGCAGTGAACAGACCGCACTTCGACGAATGCGATCGATGCGACCGCGCCGAGAACTCTCCCGCATTGTCGACGGTTGGGTCCGTCGGCCCTCCGATGAGGCCTCGGATGCGTCGGGCTCCGAGGCCTCGACTGATGCCGACTGGCCGCCGCCGGAAGGTCTCGCGGCTTTGATCCCCGGCGATGTAGCCACCCCTGCTGCAACAGCTCCTAGCCGGAGAACTCATTCATGACCGAATCGGCGACAGATTTAGTGGACGCGGCTTTGTTCGACCGAGATCGGCTTGACCCAGAAAGTCCCTATCAACGTTCTGGCCCTGCATGGGGTGCCATCATTTCGCTTTCCTTCGGCACCTTCGGGCTTGTGACGGCAGAGTTTCTGCCCGCCAGCGTTCTGACACCGCTCGCGCATGATCTCCGTATCACCACGGGCACGGCTGGACAGGCGCTAACAGCGGCCGCAATCGTCGCGGCGATCTCGGCACCGATAATCGCCATCGTGACAAAGCGTCTGGACCGCAGGGTCGTCATCTGGGCGATGACGCTCCTGCTGATCCTGTCGAACGTTCTGGCGGAGGTTGCGGGGTCGCTGCCGGTTTTGCTGGCGGCACGCGTCGTCCTTGGCATATCGCTTGGTGGTTTTTGGTCAATTTCGGCAGCGTTGGCGATGCGGCTGGTTCCAAGTCACCTCATGCCGCGCGCCATGTCGGTCATCCTCACCGGCGTTTCTGTCGCCTCCGTCTGCGCGGCTCCAATCGGCGCTTATGTCGGTGACATTTGGGGATGGCGAGCCTCGTTCAAGGTCGCCGCAATCGTGAGTGCCGTTGCGCTGCTCGTGCAACTCGTAACCATTCCGCCACTGCCTCCGATCGAAGTGCGCAGATTCCGCAGTCCGCTGGATGTCGCGAAGAATCCGGCGATGAAGGTTGCGGTGCTAGTCGTGCTATTGGTCGCTTCCGGCCATTTTGCCAGCTTCGCCTACATCCGCGCCTTTCTCGAGAGCGTTCCTGCGCTCGACAAGAAGTCAATCCCGCTCGTGTTCCTTGCTTTTGGCACGGCCGGCGTCTTCGGCAATTTAGCCGGCGCATTCCTCACCAAACACAGTCTCAAGGCGGTCGCGGCCCTGCCGCCCCTGCTCATTGCCGTAGCCGCTGTCTCGCTCCTGACCATGAGAGCATCGGCCTTGACCTCGGCAATTGCAGTTGCCGTATGGGGCTTTGCTTTTGGCGCGGTCCCGGTCGGATTGCAGACATGGATGGTGCTACGCGCCGCTCCGAAACAGGCCGAGAGCGCTGGTGTACTGATGGTCATAACCTTCCAAGTGGCCATCGCAGCCGGCACAACTTGCGGTGGCCTATTGGTGGATCACACGGGTATTGCCAGTGTCTTTGTCTACAGCGCGGTTGCCACGTTCCTCGCTGTCTTGACAGTATTTTTGCTCGGCCCGAACCGCAAAACCTGACCGCCTGGTGGGGAGTGACGGTCGGCGGCGTTCACGCTATTGTCACCTCTGAGCTCGGCCCAAAGGCCGCGGCTTCGTCGTAACCATGCGGTCGATGGGGCAGCGCCAAATTGCTTCCTGCTCATCGCGTTGCGATAATACAGCGCGCTTATTGCGTCATCGTGTCCCCGGTCTCGGCTTCAATGCCCGGCTACTGGCTGCGGAGGCAGATGGGCGCCGGCGTCCCACCGACGACGATCGGTCTTTTCTCATGTAGCTGTCGGGGAAACGAGGCAGGTTTTCCGCCAGAACCCGCCAGTCGTCGCGCTCGCGTTCGCCTTCCTTGCGCGCACCGAACAACTGGATGATGATCTTGCCGTCGGACCCATATGCTTCGAGCGAGGTGACGTGACTGTCATTGGTCGGCTTGCGCACGGCCCAAACCTCACGGATTTGGTGGGTCCTGAGATGCAGCCGGAACGTTTCGTCCAGCACATGGATGCACGGCCCGATCTGCTTGACCGACTTGATTAAGCCGGAATGGGTCTGGATAGAACCTCGGTTGCCGACGAAGCACATGATCGGCAATTCGTCTTCGGCCGCACGCTGGAGCACGGCGCCAACTGCGGCATTGTCGAGCAGCCAAGCGTAATCCTGGCCGACCATGCGCAAAGCCTGGCAGCGGCTGAGCTTGAGCGTCTTTAGAAGGTTGACGTCAGTCAGCCGGCTCCAGTACTCGCGTAGGTCGTCCACCGTGCCGGCCCAGTCCGCAGTCCTCGCGCCCAGGTCGGCTACTCTCGCCTTAAGCGACATGGTCGGCTCCTGGTTGGCGGATACGAGCTCGGCCACCAGCTTTCGATAGGCATGAAGGTTGGAGACCGGCCTGAGATGCACCTTATGCACTGCTGCGCCGGCGGCGTCGAAGAATTGCAAACTGCGCTGGATTCCGCCGCGATGGCGCCTTTCAACAGCGAAACCATACCTCCAAGCCTGCGGGAAGACGCGAAGGTCGAATTCGTCACCAAGGACCATGGCGTGATTGTTGCCGGTTATCACTCTGTTGAAGACGCCAATCTTTTCGTGCACGGCACCTTGATTGCGGGTCAGCGCCGTCACTTCGCCCACGAATTCGAGGCCCGTCAGAAGGTGATTGACGCGCGGGTCGATGCGTGCCGCGCCGAAACCGCAATGGGCCGCGACCAGTTCCGCTTCCGAAATGGCCAATTGGGCGGCGAAATCACGCGCGGGAATGTTCGGACAGACTTCCCACGCACGCCGGATTTCGTTGGGCGACCGCTTCTTGCGCTGATCCATGTTTTTACCCCTGCCCCGTTCTTCTTTTGACGATCGATCGAAAAACGGGCCTCAGGGATGTGCACGGCGGACGCGATCGATCGTCAGGCACATGCCAGTCGAATCCTGTCTCCGGGCGGTCAGCGGCCAATCGCCGGTAGCGAGCGATTGTTGGGTGGTCGGCGCCAATCGGCCGATCGAGCATTCGGGTACCACCGGCGGTGCTGCTTTCCCACCAAGGCGGGTCTGATGGATCATATTGCTTTCCTTCGTTCTTCGATTGCGAGGGCAACCCAAAGGTGAATCGGCCGGCAATTTTGCCGCCGCAACGAAGGCTTCACAAAAATCGTGCCAGTTGCTCCGCGGCAAGCTCTGAACATCTTTGGCTCTGTTCATTGCTTTACGCGTGAGTGCATCGCGAACTCAGGCGCCCTTCCTGTGACGCGGACGCGACAAACCCGACAGTAAGTGTCGGTTGTCGGACGTCTCCCCAGCAATCGAGCATAAGAGACGTCGGGATGTCCTACGGTTTTTGACACGTCTTCCCTTTGGCACGGTCCATGCGAGATGATCCACGAAAACGCCGGACCGAGGAGAAATCGAGCCATGATTACGCTCACCGACAACGCTGTTGCCGCCATCAAGGCCGCTCTTTACCGCGCCAGCGAGCCGGCGGAAGGATTTCGCATCATGGTCCATGCCGGCGGCTGCGCCGGCTTCCAATACTCAATGGGCCTGGAGAGCGTCTCACGTGAGGGCGATGCGATCATCGAGCGAGATGGGCTCAAGGTGTTCATGGAT
The DNA here is from genome assembly GCF_003998945.1 of Mesorhizobium sp. M7A.F.Ca.CA.003.01.2.1. Classification (NCBI taxonomy): domain Bacteria; kingdom Pseudomonadati; phylum Pseudomonadota; class Alphaproteobacteria; order Hyphomicrobiales; family Phyllobacteriaceae; genus Mesorhizobium; species Mesorhizobium sp. M7A.F.Ca.CA.003.01.2.1. Next base: position 22,087 of record NZ_RZRA01000002.1, read on the forward strand.
AGAGGCTCCCAACCCCATGCCGCCGGCATGACCGTGGACTTCGTCACTGGGCTCGAAACATCCGGCTTTGTTTTCGATAACCCCAATGCGCGTGAGACGTGCGGCTGCGGCAAGTCCTGCAAATGATTGCGAGGGAACAGGCTATGTTCGACTATAGCGACGCCAAGGAATACTGCGTCGAACCGGTAACCGCCGGCGCTCTGGAACCGGCCGACACGCACTGTCGGCCCGGAACAATTGCGTTCGGTGATGCACCAAATCGCGATCATCGATCGTTGCCGTGGGCAAGCAAACAAAATTGCCCGAAACAGCTGAATTCCCGGCGGATGCCGCCACCAAAGGGCAATGTCGACAGCGACCGGTCAGCCAAGCCATCGCTCCCCCGGCCGCCCACCTTACCAGATACGATATGCGCCAGAGGTTCAATGGCCCGACTACCCTTGAATCATTTCAGCAGTTGAAGGATCACTCCCATGAACCCTGTCTATCTCGACAACAACGCAACGACGCGGGTTGATCCTGCAGTCGTTGGAGCGATGTTGCCTTTCTTTACGGAGCAATTTGGCAATCATTCGTCCATGCACGCCTATGGCGCATCGGTTGCTGAAGCCGTGAGAAAGGCGAGGCAACAGTTGCAAGCCCTCATCGGCGCGGGATTCGAGGACGAGATCATCTTCACCTCGGGCGGGACTGAAAGCGACAGTACAGCCATCCTTTCGGCGCTGGAGGTGATGCCCGACCGAACGGAAATAGTGACTTCCGCGGTTGAACATCCGGCCGTTCTGAAGTTGTGCGCGCACCTTGAGAAGACGCGCGGCGTCAAGGTGCACATTATCCCAGTCGATCACTACGGCCGGCTCGACCTGGACGCCTACAGAACCGCCCTCACCCCACAAGTGGCAATCGTCTCGATAATGTGGGCGAACAATGAGACCGGTACGATCTTTCCCGTGGTTAAGCTTGCCGATCTAGCCAGGGAAGTCGGCGCGCTTTTCCACACTGATGCAGTGCAGGCGGTCGGAAGGCTTCCGATTGAGCTGAAATCGACCGCGATCGACATGCTGTCGCTCTCCGCCCACAAGCTGCATGGTCCAAAGGGGATAGGCGCGCTTTATGTAAGACGTGGCGTGCGCTTCTCCTCCATGATCAAGGGTGGGCACCAAGAGCGCGACCGGCGTGCAGGCACTGAAAACACACCCGGCATAGTCGGACTGGGCATGGCGGCCGAACTCGCCTTGAAATTCATGGACGAGACAAAACGAATAAAATGGTTGCGCGACCGCCTTGAGAACGGGATCATCCAGCGCATCCCAAACACATCCATCAACGGCGATCCGCAAGAGCGATTGCCAAACACTGCAAACATTGGATTCGAAGGTATCGAAGGCGATGCAATTCCAATTGTCCTGAGCCGGCTGGGAATCGCCTGTTCCGCCGGGTCCGCCTGTGCCTCTGGCTCACTGGAACCGAGCCATGTTCTGATCGCTATGAACGCGGCATGTGGGGCAGTCCGCTTCTCCTTGTCGCGTGACAACGGCGAAGATGACGTAGACCGCGTGCTTGAGGTCCTGCCTGCGATCACCGAGAAGCTACGGGCCGTTCCCAGTGCTGGACTGTGCGGGCGAGGTGCAGAACAGCTTCATTCCGGCCCGGGTCCGAGCGGCACAATAGCCGACGAGCCGTGAGGTCTTCCTCAACGTGACGACCCTGCGCAAGGAGAGCAGTTAAACTCGGGGTCGCCTTCACCACTTCAGAAAAGCTTGAGATCGCCAAGTCTCTTGCCCAGCCGCCGTGCCAGAGGTCGGCACGCCGTCAGCAATGTCACCAATGCATCGACACCACAATTTCGCGCCGGGAGAATACAATGAACTGCTCCGCTGATAGCCGCCCGATCGATCGCACCGATATCCTAGCGCGACTGAAGGGCCTGTCGGCCGCGGAGGACTTCTTCGCCTGCCTTGACGTCTCCTACGACCCGAAAGTGATGAATGTCTCGCGGCTCCATATCATGAAGCGCGTGGGCCAATACCTTGCCGAAGAAGATTTCTCCGGTCTGCCTAACCAGGTAATCGCCGCGCGGGTGCGCGCCAAGCTGGAACGCGCCTACGAAGATTTCGCGACTTCCTCGCCGCTCACGCAACGTGTGTTCAAGGTGCTAAGGGACCACGATCCAAACATATGTCCCGCACCTGGCCGCGCCTTCGTCCCGCTCGACTCTGCACTGAAGCGGTTCGGAAAGTAATGAGCCCGACACGGCTGCGACGCGACAATGTCGAGAAGTCGACAAATCCAGTCCTCATGACGCCTCCTCGGAAGCAAACGAAGCCACCTTCTGGAATAGAGGCAGGAAGACGACTTGGCATGAACGATGCAGGCAATGAGGTGAACCGCCAAGCACGAATCCGGACTGGGAGCTTAGAGAAACCGCCAATGCATATCGTAGTCTGCATCAAGCAGGTGCCGGATTCGGCACAGATCCGCGTGCACCCGGTGACGAACACGATCATGCGTCAGGGTGTTCCGACCATCATCAATCCTTACGACCTGTTCGCCCTCGAAGAAGCGCTCAAACTGCGCGACGTTCATGGTGGCGAGGTTACTGTGCTCACAATGGGTCCGCCCATGGCGGAGGACTCGCTGCGAAAGGCGCTCGGTTACGGTGCTGACCGAGCAGTTCTCTTGACGGACCGCTATTTTGCCGGATCCGATACGCTGGCGACTTCCTTTGCTCTTTCGCAAGCAATCGCAAAAATTGGGGAGACTTTCGGCAGGCCGGACATCGTCTTCACCGGCAAGCAGACGATTGACGGCGATACCGCCCAGGTCGGACCGGGCATAGCCAAGCGCCTAGATTTATCGCAACTTACCTATGTCGCGAAGATTGCCTCCATCGATCTCGATACGCGAGAGATCGAAGTCGCTCGTCGCGCCGAAGGCGGCACCCAGTTGCTGAAGAGCAGACTCCCTTGCCTCATTACCATGCTGGAAGACACCAACGAAATCCGCCGGGGCTCGCTCCAGCAGGCTCTGTGCGCGGCGCGCAGCCAAGTCGTGAAGTGGACTGCAGCCGACGCCGGCATTGACGATCTCACCCGGTGCGGTCTGCGTGGCTCGCCTACAGTCGTCAAGCGTGTTTTCGCCCCCACCGCACGGGCAGAAAGGGCGGCGCAGATCGACACCGCGGAAAGGGGCTTGCAGGACATAGCCGATGAACTCATCGCCGATATCTTAACCCGCCGGCCGGCGCTGGAACATGAGCTGGCCTTCAACAGCGGCACGTGACGGCCAGGAGCAGAAAATGTCGACCGCAAGCCAAACTACCCCTCGCATTGCCCCCGGCCGTGCCGGTGTAAAGAAAGAACTTCCCGACCGTTTCAAAGACTACCGGCACGTGTGGGTCTTCCTCGAGCTCGAACGCGGCAATGTGCATCCTGTATCATTCGAACTGCTGGGCGAAGGCCGCAAATTAGCCGACAAGCTTGAAGTCCAGCTCGCGGGCGTCGTGCTGGGACCGCCGGGCGAGATGGTCGAGGACGCTGTTGCCGAGGCCTTCGCTTACGGGGCGGATCTTGTCTACATCGTCGATGCGCCGCCGCTCGCCGACTACCGGAACGAGCCGTTCGCCAAGGCGCTCACGGATCTGGTCAATACCCATAAACCCGAAATCCTCCTTCTCGGCGCGACCACACTGGGCAGGGATCTTGCAGGCTCGGTAGCGACGACCCTGCAGACGGGGCTCACGGCCGACTGCACCGAACTTGATGTAGATTCCGACGGTTCACTCGCCGCGACCCGTCCGACTTTTGGTGGCTCATTGTTGTGTACGATCTATACACTAAATTACCGGCCGCAAATGGCGACGGTGCGACCAAGGGTCATGCCTATGCCGCAACGGGTGGATAAGCCGGTCGGGCGTGTCATGCGGCACAAGCTGTCGCTCGTTGAGGACGATATCGTCACCAAAGTCCTCGGCTTCCTACCGGATAACCAGTCGGCAATGGCAAATCTTGCCTATGCGGATGTCGTGGTTGCGGGAGGCCTCGGTCTCGGAGCGGCGGAGAACCTTCAGCTTGTGAAGAATCTTGCCCGAGCGATCGGCGCCGAGCATGGCTGTTCGCGCCCCTTGGTCCAGAAGGGCTGGATGCCGGCTGATCGACAGATTGGACAAACTGGCAAGACCATTCGACCGAAGCTTTACATCGCGGCCGGAATTTCCGGCGCCATCCAGCACCGAGTTGGGGTCGAGGGGGCCGATCTCATCGTCGCGATCAACACCGATCCGAACGCGCCGATTTTCGAGTTCGCCCACCTCGGGATCGTCACGGATGCAATCCGCTTCCTGCCCGCACTGACGGAAGCCTTCACCCGGCGGCTGTCGCCGCACAGTCGAGACAAGCTTGCGAGTTGAGGGAGAGGACATGATTGAACAATTCGATGCCATTGTGGTCGGAGCCGGCATGTCTGGAAACGCAGCTGCTTACACTTTGGCAAGCCAGGGGCTGAAGGTCCTGCAGTTGGAGCGCGGGGAATATCCGGGCTCTAAGAACGTCCAGGGTGCCATAATGTACGCGAACATGCTGGAGAAGATCATCCCGGACTTCCGGGATGATGCGCCCCTCGAGCGGCACCTGGTCGAACAGCGACTTTGGGTGATGGACGACACGTCTCACACCGGAATTCATTACCGGTCGGACGACTTCAATGAGGCGAAACCCAACCGCTACACGATCATCCGCGCCCAGTTCGACAAATGGTTTTCCCGCAAGGTGCGCGAGGCTGGCGCGACGGTCCTGTGTGAGACGACCGCGACGGAACTCGTCCGTGATGGCAATGGCAAGGTGATCGGCGTCCGCACAGACCGGGCTGGCGGAGTGGTCTTCGCGAATGTGGTCGTTCTCGCAGAAGGGGTGTCGGGATTGCTTGGCACTCGCGCAGGCCTGCGCGAGATGCCGAAGCCGGAGACCGTGGCGATTGCCGTCAAGGAAATGCATTTCTTGCCCGAAGAGGTCATTGGCCAGCGGTTCGGGGTGAAGGGCGATGAAGGCTGCGTAATCGAGGCCGTGGGCACGATCTCTCGCAGCATGGCCGGGCTCGGCTTCCTTTACACCAATAAGGAGTCGATTTCACTCGGCATCGGCTGCCTGGTCTCGGATTTCGCCGCGACGATGGAGAGCCCGTCCGCCCTCCTGGATGCGATGAAAAACCATCCTTCGATCCGGCCGCTGATCGCTGGCTCGGAGGTGAAAGAATATGCCGCCCATCTTATCCCCGAAGGTGGTTACAGGGCCATTCCGCAGCTATTCGGCGACGGTTGGGTCATCGTCGGCGACGCAGCGCAACTGAACAATGCCATTCACCGTGAGGGTTCGAACCTTGCCATGACCTCGGGTCGTGTCGCGGCTGAGGCGATCATCAAAGTCAAAAGCCGCAACGGTCCTATGACCAAAGCGAACCTTGCGCTCTACAAGACGATGCTGGATGACTCCTTTGTGATCAAGGATCTTAAGAAATACAAGGACATGCCAGCCTTACTCCACACCAATTCCAGCAACTTTTTTGACAGCTATCCGCGGTTGATGTCGCATGCCGCTCAGACCTTCATGCGTGTCGACGGCACGCCGAAGATCGAGAAGGAAAAGAACACCACGGCCGCCTTCATCAACGCGCGCTCGCGCTGGGGGTTGGTCAGCGACGCGGTCCGCCTGGCATTGGCATGGCGCTGAAGAGGGTACAAGATGACGATCGCAGTGACGAAGGTTCGTGTCGAGGACAAACTTTACCAGAACCGCTATCTGGTCGATTCCGGCCGCCCCCATATCATAGTGCGACCGCACGACAAGCCAAGCGCGAACTTGCTTGCGTTGACCTACGTCTGTCCGGCGAAATGCTATGAGTTGAATGACAAGGGTCAAGTCGAGATCACCGCCGACGGCTGCATGGAATGCGGCACCTGCCGGATATTGTGCGAGAAAGGCGGCGACATCGAGTGGAACTATCCGCGCGGCGGCTTTGGTGTCCTGTTCAAGTTCGGATGATCAGCCGGTGCCAAGAGCATGCCGGCAGCGAGCAACTGCGGCACACCATGAGCCTCTCCATCCACTTGCAAAGAGCTAGTGAATATTGGGTTTCGCAATTCAAGTTTCCTCGACTTGGTAGGGGTATCCTCAGGCCACGGGGCGCCTGTGCCGGACTTACCACCGGTAACGTGGTCGAGCCCCTTTGGACAATGTCCGGCCATCGTGCCGGATGGCAGCCACAACGGCCGGTGAGCAAATGGAACGGCACAATCCATGATAAAGACGTATGTGCTAGTGCATGGTGCCTGGCATGGCGGATGGTGTTGGCGGGACGTCGCCGCCAATCTTCGCAAGATGGGATGCCACGTGACCACGCCTACCCAGACAGGTGTCGGCGAACGCGCACGTTTGCTGTGCAAGGACATCACGCCCGACACATTCGTGACCGACATCGTCAACCACATTGTAACGGAAGAGCTGAGCGATGTGATCCTTGTCGGTCACAGTCTAGGCGGCATCAGCATCACCGGCGCCGCCGACCGGATACCCGACCATATCAGCCATCTCGTTTATCTCGACGGCGCCATCGTCGAGAGCGGTCAAAGTGTATTCAGCACCATGCCCCCCGACATCGTCGCCGCCCGTCGAAAATTGGTTGCGGAGGAAGGACGGGGTATCTTCATGCCGACTCCGCCGCCAACAGCATTCGGCACTCCCGAGGGACACTCGCTCACGGACTGGGTGCGGCGCCGGATAACACCGCATCCGGCAGGCACCTACGAAAGCGGACTTAAGCTCGAGCACCCGCTCGGCAACGGCAGACCCCGAACCTATGTCGTCTGCACTAATCCACTCCACCCGCCGATGGCGGGAGCGCGAGAATGGGTCGCGAAGCAGGATGGCTGGGCGTGGCAGGAACTCGCCACTGGCCACGACGCAATGATCCTCGCGCCGACGGAAGTTGCTCTCCTTCTTAGCGCTGTCGGCTGAGGAACCAAGTAGGGGGAGCGGCGGCCGATTCTCAGGCCGTGGCCTTGAGCTCTGGTGCAAGGATGTAGGCCCAACGGGTCGTTCCGGTGGCGCCACCGAAACCACTAGGCGGGAGTGGCCTGTCCTGCCGACGTCGCAAGCTTGCGAGCGTTCCGCCGCGGCCGCAGCCCGTAGCGCCGGGCAACCTCCGAGATCACCGCGTCGGCTCCAGGGTCTCGGAGATGACTCCGTGCCTTGTCGTCCATCGACCAATGCCGCCGACCAACAGCGCCGTTGATCACCCTCGAAAACGCCGAGGCTGCCGCTCAGGGTCAATCGTAAGTTCAAGTTCAGACACAAGCCGATCTCCGATCCACCTCAGAATCGGCAGGCCCACAGATCGCGGGTCCTCCTGGAAGGACACAGCGCTTACCCTTGAAATATGGAGAACCATGGCTTTGCGCCGTCGGCAGTTGAGCTGATCTCGCAATGCTATTTCCCCGGCAACGTCCGCGAGCCGGAGAACTGCGTGCTTGGCGTTCTCCTCTGGAAGGAACCAATCTTTCGGAACGTGGCAATGTCATCGACGAGCTCTCACGGGCCAGCACGATGCCGGTTCGGCGCATCGGCGCCCGCCTGAACACGAGATGGCCACTTGCGATTCTAACGATACGGCCGGACGGGGGCTGGGACCGCGGCGGACGAAGCGTGACGGCTGATCGACACAATGGAGAAGGCCGGCTGGGTTCAGGCTAATGCGGCTCGAATTCTCGGCCTCAAGCTGCGACAAGTCGGCTAGGCGATACGCCGGCATAGTATCGAGGTGAAGGAACTTCTAAGAGCCTGATGAGCCAATCGTCAGGCCAGTGGTCTTGCGCGCCCTGTGCGCGACAAGGAGTGCTTCGTGCTTCTGAACGGATTTGGACTTGCACTGTCGCAAGCAGGACAAAATTGTGTCGCGCCGGCCTGACACAATGCGATATCGACCCGAATAGTGAACTGAAGCCGCTTTTTTCAGTTGGTATGGCTCTTGCACCTTGAACCGCGACGTTACCAGCAACGGAGCCGTTTGATGTCCTCACCGACAGTTTCGATTGAGGGGCCGACTAGCACGACATCCGAGGGTCTTCTGGCAGCCGCGAAATCCGGTGGCTGCGCATCGTCTTCCTACGGCTCGTCGCCGACCAGCCCGGGCGAAGAGGATCCGGCTATTTGGGAAAGGATCAAGGATCACCCCTGCTTTTCGGAGGAAGCGCATCATTATTTCGCGCGTATGCATGTGGCGGTCGCGCCGGCTTGCAATGTCCAGTGCAACTATTGCAATCGCAAATACGATTGCGCCAACGAGAGCCGGCCTGGTGTTGTGTCTGAGAAGTTGACGCCCGACCAAGCGCTACGCAAGGTCATCGCCGTTGCCAACAAAGTTCCGCAGCTTTCGGTTCTTGGCATCGCTGGGCCGGGGGATGCCTGTTACGATTGGGAGAAAACGAAGGCAACGTTCGACCGCGTCATCAGGGAAATCCCCGACATAAAGCTGTGCGTCTCCACTAATGGGCTCGTGCTGCCGGACCATGTCGCCGAGCTTGCCGAAATGAATGTTGATCACGTGACGATCACCATCAACATGGTCGACCCGGAAGTCGGCGCGAAGATCTATCCATGGATCTTTTATGAAAATCGCCGCTACTTCGGCATCGAAGCCGCTCGAATCTTGCACGCGCGGCAGATGCTGGGCCTGGAGATGCTGAGCGCGCGCGGCATCCTCACCAAAATCAACTCGGTGATGATTCCTGGAGTGAACGACCAGCACCTGTTTGAGGTGAACAAAATGGTCAGGGAGCGGGGCGCGTTTCTGCACAACGTGATGCCTCTGATTTCGGACCCGGCGCACGGTACCCACTACGGACTCATCGGGCAGCGCGGCCCAACGGCAACGGAGATGATGGCTCTTCAGGATCGACTTGAAGGTGGCGCCAAGTTGATGCGCCACTGCCGGCAGTGCCGGGCAGATGCTGTCGGCCTGCTCGGTGAAGATCGTGGCCAGGAATTCACGCTGGACGGTATTCCCGACGATGTCGCCTACGATGCTGGCAAGCGTCAGGCCTATCGGCAGGTGGTCGCACACGAGCGCCGTGATCATGAGGCGGCGAGGAGCGAGGCCATCGGTATGGTCAAGGCAACAGACTCCGAAAAGTCGCTTCTGGTTGCGGTGGCCACTAAGGGAGGTGGACGGGTCAACGAACACTTCGGCCACGCGAAGGAATTCCAGGTTTATGAAGTCTCGCCTAGAGGGATCAGCTTGGTCGGGCATCGGAAGGTCGAGCGGTATTGCCTCGGAGGCGGGGGCGAAGACGCCATCCTCGAGGGCGTCATCGCAGCGCTCGAAGGCATACACATAGTGCTATGCGCCAAGATCGGAAATCGCCCGAAGGAACAACTCTCGCGAGTTGGACTGCGCGTAACCGACGCCTATGGCCATGACTACATCGAGACCGCAGTCAGCGCACTTTACGCGGCAGAGTTTGGGATCAGACCACTAGCGGCGACGGCCTGAGCCGTCTCGTCCGATAACCAGGAGTTAGAATGGCTTTAAAGATCATCGCATCCCAATGTACCCAATGCGGGGCCTGCGAGTTCGAATGTCCTTCGGAAGCGATCAAGTTCAAGGGCGACGCCTATGTGATCGATCCAAACAAGTGCACCGAATGCAAGGAGGCCTTCGATACGCAGCAATGCGTGTCGGTCTGTCCGGTACCGAAAACCTGCGTTCCCGCTTGATTCCTACCGAAACGGTCGGGTTCGCCGCACGACGACGCCTGCAACCCGCGACCACAACAAAAGCCTCGAGAAAGGAATGGACAGCATGTGGTCCAGACGCGAACAGGAGGTCGAAATCGGCAGACCGCCACGGTTCATGCAGGGTGAGCGGGTCCGTGCGATACGCCACATAAAAAACGACGGCACCTATCCCGGCAAGGAGATCGGCGAAAACCTCGTGCGGAAGGGCGACGAAGGCTACGTGCGCGACATTGGAACCTTTCTCCAGCAATTCTTCATCTATGCGGTCGAATGGATCGATCGTGGCACGGTCGTCGGCATGCGAGCGCGCGAACTCATTAGCCTCGACAAAGTCGAGGTTCCCTGCGGAGCTGAAGGCATTTCCAACGGGGGAACAGCCGGATGAAAGTAATGATTCGCAGGACCGCTACTGGCTTGTCGGCTTATGTCCCCAAGAAGGATCTCGAAGAGCCGATCACCGAGATTGAGAACGCTGACTTATGGGGCGGGACCGTGACGCTCAGGAACGGTTGGCGGCTCATGCTGCCCGACCTTCCGCGCGACACGCGTTTGCCGATCACCGTCGAGGCGATGAAGATTTCCGACGGGGCCTGATGCCGGTGGGTTCAGTGGCGGAGAGGAAACGCGTATGAACACGATGCTGAGCTGGGACCATCTCGTCGTCGTCCGGGGCAGTTTTGCCAAAAAACTGATTGACCTGCTGAACGGCGCTCTCAAGGCCGATCGAGTGATCCCCTATCTCGGTCCTGGTCTTCTGCAGCTTAACCCACCGGAATCCCCTGTACCTTGCACCCCTGAAGATGTCGCCGCGGCCCTCAACAAGCGGGCGCCTGCCCCTTCCAGGATTCGCACCAATATGTGGTCGGTCGCGCAGTTTATCGAGCAGCGCCGACATCGTCGGACTCTCCAAGCGTGGATGGCGGAGATATTCGCAGCCCCCGCCGAGCCGACCGTTCTTCACGCCTGGCTCGCAACCCTTCAACTGTCTGTCATCATCGACAGCTGGTACGATGGCGCCATGCGAGCAGCCCTTGCAGAGGCCGGCCAAACAGACGTTGTCGAGATACAAGGAACGACGCGCGCGACCGGAATCGGTAACATCTGGACGAGAACTTACGATTTGTCAGGAACAGAACTCGAGGCCGAACAAGTGGCTAGGACGGTGCTCTATGCGCCGCACGGCAGCGTCAGGCCGGCGGCAAACTTCCTCGTGGCTGATTCCGATTACGTCGAAGTCCTAACCGAAATTGATATCCAGACGCCGATCCCGGACGCGGTGAAGCAACGGCGCGTCAACCGGGGTTTTTTCTTCGTGGGCTGCCGCTTCAACGATCAGATGCTGCGCACATATGCCAGACAGCTGATGAAGCGCTCCACTGGCCCACATTTTGCGGTGATCGATTCGGCTACGCTGACCAGAAACGAACGTCGTTTCCTTGCCGAAGGCGCAATCACGGTCATCGACATGCCGATCCGCAACGCCGCGGCTCGCCTCGTCGGGGTCGATGCTAGCCAGGATTAATGGCCGGCGATTGCTGGTGAGTCGCTGCTTGCCTCCAAGGGCGAAAACTCAGTTGGGAATACATTCGTGAGCAGTAATGCTAGTGGCAGCACAACGTAGGCTCTGAATTCGTTGGGCCATGTGAAAGGGTCCGCTGCTGCGGGACGTGAGCACGTTGCGGCGGCATTACGCACATGATCTTGTGACCCCCGTGGCAAAAGAACTGAAGCGCCCGAGTCGCGACAACATATGCAGCGCTCAATGGCTTCGACAAAAATTCGGCACAGTTTCGACAGTTCGCATGCACCTCCAGGGTCAACGAGGTTGATTATGCCTGTTTATGTGGGTCGGCCACGCGAGCAGGAATTCCCACTACCTTTGCCCCGGCGGGAACATCTCGTGTGACCACGCAGCCAGCGCCTACCACTGCATTATCACCAATCGTGACGCCAGGCAGAATGATTGCTCCACCGCCGATCCAGACACGGCTGCCAATGTGAACAGGACGCCCGACCTGCAGGCCGGCCTGCCGCTGCTCGGCATCATGTGGATGATCGGCGGTATAAATCTGCACAGCAGGCCCAATTGCCGTTCCTTGCCCGATTTTGACCTCTACCACGTCAAGAATAACGCAGTTGAAGTTGATGTAGGCATTGGCTCCAATGCGGATATTGAATCCGTAGTCGCAAAAAAAGGGCGGACGGATGACCGTTCCGCGCCCAACCTCTCCCAGCCGCTCGGACAAAAGCTCATGCCAATGCCCCGTGGTCTGCCCCAGCGTATCATTGTACCGCTTGAGCCAAGCCCCGGTTGCCAACAGGTCAGCTTGGATCTCCGGATCCGCCGCATTGTAAAACTCGCCTGCGAGCATCTTTTCTTTTTGGCTACGCATCATAGTCTCCCGTCAGGTCGTGTCCCGTACAGTGATGCAGGAACGCACATCAAACTGCCTCGGCAACTTTGTAACTCGATCTTGCCGGGCGCGCGGTCGGTCACGAGCCGGGGCGACAGTTTCGTCTCGACCAACTTCCAAGAATTTGGATATCGGAGATCAACCGGTCGCAGGGGCCAATACCTGACGAAGTCGGCAACTGTCCAGCGGTCGAACTCACTTTCATGCCCATCTCAGATTGCGTGATATCGAGCGGTAAGCCATCAGCTAATGTATCGACCAGGTCCCGCCAGAGGATTACTCCTTTTTAGTTTGTCAGTCGCAGAGCCCCAGTACGACTGGTGGTAGAAAGCACACGGCCGGAATCTTGGCAGCGCTGTTCACACCCACTTCGTAAGCCTGGCCGATGGGCTCGGCGCCAGAGCACCAATGCTTGACCTGCTCCAGCTCTTGCTCGGCGGGTTGTTTCAGAGACGCTTGATCTCGATACCGCGTTTTCTCAGCACGTAGCCGATCTGGCGCGGGGTCAAACCGAGCAGGCGCGCCGCCTTTGCCTGCACCCAGCCACACTTTTCCATGGCAGCAATGACCGTATCGGCATCGGGCACCCTACCACGAGTCGTGGCAGGGCCTATCGGCGCTTGCCCGTCGCCGACGGGCGGGGCGGCACAGGCGGCGGAAGGCTCGATCGTAGTCGACTTCTCTGACGTCGGCTGTCCGTTCTTCCACAGCGCCGCGGCCAAGCACTGATCCGCGTAACAGGCAAAGTCAGTTCTGAGGATTGATGGACCCGTCGCCAGAACTGCCGTCCGTTGAACGCAGTTTTCGAGCTCTCGGATGTTACCTGGAAATTCGCAGTTCATTAGCACCTCAATCGCTTCGGGAGCGAAGGTCAGCGTGTGATCATTCTCAGTATTGAAATTCTTGAGAAACTGAGCGGCCAAGAGCGGAATATCACCTCGCCTTTCGCGCAATGCCGGCACGCGTAAAGTGACGACGTTGATGCGATAATAGAGGTCTTGCCGGAACTCCTTGCGTTGAACTGCCGTTTCCAAGTCCCTGTTCGTTGCGGCAATCACGCGAACATCAACTTTAATGGTGTGGTTGCTGCCGACGCGCTCAAACTCCTGCTCCTGCAGGACACGCAGCAGCTTAGCCTGGAACGAACCTGATATTTCGCCAATCTCGTCCAGAAACAATGTGCCTTTGTCGGCAGCCTCAAAGCGCCCCTTGCGCAAACTGCTCGCGTCGGTGAAGGCACCCTTCTCATGACCGAACAAGTCAGATTCCAGAAGCGTCTCGGTGAGCGCCGCGCAATTGACCTTGATGAAGGGCTGCTTGGCGCGAGGCGAGAGCTCGTGAATGGCTTTGGCAACCAGCTCCTTGCCGGTTCCGGATTCACCTCGCAACAGGACCGTAGTCTTCGCCTTGGCCACCTTGACAAGGTGCTCACGCAGCTTGCGCAGCGCCTGACTATCGCCAAGCATCTCCTTGCTGATCTTTTTACGTTCCATTTGGCAGCCCATCCCACTCCGCCACCCGCCGGTAGAACTGCACTGGACGGTGAGCTGTGTTGTATTTCGCCATCATCATTCTCGATCTCACCTTTGTTGCTTCGAAATTTCCGGCGCGCGGACCCCCTCGGCAAATGGCAATGGCGCCTGAGCATCGTTGTCTTTCACCAGGACGAGCGTCTTCTCCTCCGTGCGGGCGCCCGCAATATGCGCGCTTGTTTGCGCAGGCCTTTACTCGACCGGTCGCCGTTCTGTCCGGCTTCTGCCGCACCGCAGCCTGCAAACCCATCCTTGACAAGAAAGGAGGGGAGTCAATCGAGCTCTCCTTGCATTCGTGCAAGGAAAATTGTCAGTTTGATAGAATTCTATCAAAACGGCAGAAACGCCCCGCCCCCAATTTGGCTGTACCTGCGGCGTTCAGCTTACGTGACGACATGTGCGGACTTGTCCCAATTGCCGTCCGAGTTGTGCGGGAAACAGTAGCCGCTGCGCTGTTCGCTTCAACCGCGTGATGCCGCTGACAGTAGAGGCGGCGGCTCGTCGAGCGAGGCTTCATTGTT
>NZ_RZRA01000300.1:0-5657 GCF_003998945.1 Mesorhizobium sp. M7A.F.Ca.CA.003.01.2.1
AACCAGTGCCAGCCGTCATGCGGCAAGGAAAACGAAAACGGCAGCAGGGGCAACAGCAGCAGCGCCGGCGCCAGCGCCGAAAACAGGATGAGGCTCTCCGATGTCTCGGTCGCCGACATGCGGCGCGTCATGATGACGTAGAAGCAGTTCGACAGCATCGAGCCGAGCGCGAAGAGATGTCCGATGCCGAACACGCCGACGCCCGGTCGGGTGATGATGAGGACGCCGGCAAAGGCCGCCAGGATGGCCAGCCAGCGCCGCCAGCCCGCCCACTCGCCAAGCAGCGGACCGGCCAGCGCCGTGATCACCATCGGCCCAAAGAAATAGATCGAGGTTGTCTCGGCCAGTTGCAGGGATTTGAGCGCCAGGACATTGAATATGGTCGATCCGAACAGGAAAGCCCCGCGCAGGATATGCGCAGGCAGGTTGATCGGGCGAAACCGCATGGGTTGGCGCCAGCCGCGCAACAGGGTGCCGACCAGGATGACATGCACGGCAAAGCGCACCCAGGCAACGACCAGCACGGAAATGCCGGCGAGGACGAGGTATTTGCTTGATGTGTCGAGGAAGGTGAAGCAGACGTAAGTGGAAAGCATGCACAGGATCGCCACCGGGGGCGTCGCGCTTTCTACATGTCTTTGGGGAGCACTCACTTGCAGGCCGGGTGGGAGCTGGGCTGGACCCACCTTTGCGGGAATTGCCGGCTCCCGGCAAGCCAATTGTCGGCTGTCGCCACGCCAAAGCCGGCTGGCACAACAAGTGTCGGCGGCAGGCTTAGTCGATGCCTCTGAAGCTACGGGTGCATACGGGCGCCCTTGGTGATCTTGTCGACCAGCTTCTTGTCGGCGCGAAGCGCGATCCCGACCGCCTTGGCGTCTTCAGGCGCAAATTCGGCGAAGACGGCGCGGTTGGCCGCGTCAAAGCCGGTCGAAAACATCTCCTCGACATAGAGCGAGGTGGTCACGCCGCGCTCCAATGTGCGCCGGTGGATCGTGCCCAGCGTGGCCTGGTCGGCGGACAAAACGATGACCGGCTGGATCGACAGCGGGTTATAGAGATTGCCGGCGCGGTCGCGATAGGGTTCACCGATGATATCGGAAAACTGCGCGACGATGCCGCTGGTCAGGAAGGCGGTGACGTTGAGTTTCTGCCAGACCGCCAGATCTTCCCTGAGCACGATTGCAAATTTCGTATCGAACATGAGACATTGGCCATTCGGTTTGTGCCCCAATGCGAGGCTTAAGGAGACGATGTCGCACGATCTAGACAGCCAGGCCTTCGAGGGTCTTGGACGTTTGTGCATCGATGCGGCGGAAAACCGTATTATCTCCGCCCCCGATCCCGCAGGCATGGAGCGGATCGAGGCACGCTTCCATGGCAGCGCGTTCGACCTGCATCGCCACGACACCTATGCGATCGGGGTAACGCTGCACGGTGTGCAGACGTTTCGCTATCTTGGTGCTGCGCGTCACAGCCTTCCAGGCCAGATCATCGTGCTACACCCCGACGAACTGCATGACGGCGGCGCCGGCACCGAGGACGGCCTGCGCTACCGAATGCTCTATTTGGAGCCGTCGCTGATGCTCGACTGCCTCGGCGGCGCTTCGCTGCCTTTTGTGAGGGATGGCGTGGTGACGGACGCCGCCTTTTGCGCAACGCTGCTTTCGGCGCTGGGGCCGCTGGAGCAGGAACTCGACGACCTGTTCGTCGACGATTTCCTGGTCCAACTGATGCAAAGCCTGACCCGGCATGGTGGCCAGCCGGCAAAGCCGATGACCAGGACGGCGTGGCGGGCGGCTGCACTGGCGCGCGACTATCTCACGGAAAACCTGACCCGGCCGGTGCGCTCCGGCGAACTGGAAGCCATAACCGGGCTCGACCGCTATGCCTTGTCACGGCATTTCCGCGCGGCGTTCTCGACCAGTCCGCATCGCTTCCTGGTGATGCGCCGGCTTCAGCGTGCGCGGCGGATGATCGCCGCCGGCGAACCGTTGGCGCAGATCGCGGTCGAAGCCGGCTTCAGCGACCAGAGCCATTTCATCAGGCAGTTCAAGAAGGCGTTCGGCATGACACCGGGACGCTGGTCGTCGCTGATCCAGGGCTCTGCCGCGGCGGCTTGATCGCCTGCCGCGACAATCCGCCGGTCAGTCGTCCGACTCGGCGTCGTCGTCGATGAGCACCAATTCCTCGTTCGAGAGGTTGGCCTCGATGCGGGCAAGCAGTTTGAACAGCGACTTCTGGTCCTTCTTGTCGAGGCCCTTCAGCGCCTGCTTTTCGGTCTTCTTCACCGATTTCTCGATGGCGTGGATGATGTCGCGGCCTGTATCGGTGAGAAAGATGTGGGCCTGGCGGGCATCGGCTTCAGAAGCGCGCTTCTCCAGGAACCCCTGGGCCTGCAGCCGGTTGATGGTCTTGGTGATCGTCGGCGGGCGCACGCCGAGACGTCCGGCAAGATTGCCCGGCGTCTGGCCGTCCTCACGGTCGAGCGCCAGCATGATCTGGTCCTGGCCGGCATAGAAGCCGTGCGCCAGAAGCCGGGCAGCCAGCGCCGTCCTTGCCAGCCTTGCCGCGGAATGCAGCCGGCTCATTGTCGCAGTCTTGTCCGCCTTGGCCATGGTCTTCCCTCTTCGGCCGTACCGGTGCGGGCAGCATAGAGGCAGCCGGCCGGTTGGCAATCGACGATCAAAAAGATTCCGGTGCTTCAAACAGCTTTGCCGGCAAGCATTGTGGTGTCCGCCGTGGCTAATGCCAGATGTTTATTTCAGTTAGATGACAAACGAATTCGTGACCGGAGTTTTCGCCGCTGACAAGGTGCGTGAGGGAACGCTCAGCCGGACTTCACCGCCACGATCATCAGCGCCTGATAGGCATCCTCCAACTCGCGCAGCGCAGCCTGCGATTGCGATCCGGCCCGCCTGGCGATGCCGTCATCGGCATTTGAAGTGTCGCGCTTGCCGGGCCGGTCATTGTAGGGCGCGACAGAGGTGAAGATCTGCTCGCTGAGGCTGTCGGGGAAAAACAACTGGCCGGTCATCACCGACCTGTCGTCGGGGAAGACCTTGAAATGGATGTGGGTGGTGCGGCCGCGATACCAGCCGGGATAGATCGTGGCGAAGGAGACGATGCCGCTTGCATCGGTTTTCTGCCAACCACGCAGGAAGGTCTGGCCCGACGTGTCGACGTCGCGGCCGTCACCCTGTCCGGGATAGCCGGAATAGGCGCCCTGCGCGTCGCAATGCCAGATATCGACGCGGGCGCCGGCAAGTGGGCGGCAGTCCACGTCGACAACCTGCAGCCGGACGTCAAGGGCAATACCTTTCTTGCCTTCGGTGACATCGGCACGTTCGAGTTTCGGGTCGAAATAGAACGGTCCCTCGGTCACTTCAGGCGTAATGGTGCAGACACCGGCGCCGTTTTCGAACAAGGCCAGTCCGGCATAGGGTGAAGCCTGGGCAGCCGAAGATTGAGCGGCCATTGCCGAGGCCGGCAGGAAGGCACCACCTCCGGCGGTGACCGCGATCAACCCGAGCGCCTGGCGCCGGCTCAATGAGAAGGAGGATGGCTTGCCGGACATATCTTGCCTCTCAAATTGACCTTCCGCATCCCGAGCTAGGCAATCACAGCGGCTTTCGCCAGTCAAAATCCGGTATTGTAGCAAGCCGGTTTGGCCCATCGGTTTGCCCCGTGCAAAAGCCCGGCACACATCCTATATGGAACCGACAATCCCTTTTGAGGGCCGGATCTTTTGCGGCCCAGCACTTTCGAGGCAAGCCATGAGCGACGCACAGACGCAAATCCCCGTAACCGTTCTCACCGGCTATCTCGGCGCCGGCAAGACGACGCTGCTCAACCGCATCCTGTCGGAAAACCACGGCAAGCGCTACGCCGTCATCGTCAACGAGTTCGGTGAAATCGGCATCGACAACGATCTGATCGTGGAATCCGACGAGGAAATCTACGAGATGAACAATGGCTGCATCTGCTGCACGGTGCGCGGCGACCTGATCCGTGTCGTCGAGGGCCTGATGCGCCGCCCCGGCCGCTTCGACGCCATCGTCGTCGAGACCACCGGGCTCGCCGATCCGGTGCCGGTGGCGCAGACCTTCTTCATGGACGACGATGTGCGCTCCAAGACCAGGCTTGACGCGGTGGTGGCGCTGGTCGACGCCAAGCACCTGCCGTTGCGGCTCAAGGATTCCAAGGAAGCCGAGGACCAGATCGCCTTCGCCGACGTCGTCGTGCTCAACAAGACCGACCTCGTCACGTCAGAAGAACTCGCCAAGGTCGAGGCAACGATCCGCGCCATCAATCCGGCGGCAAAGATCCATCGTACCACCCGCGCCGGCGTTGACCTGACCGAAGTACTCGACCGCGGCGCTTTCGATCTGTCCCGGGCACTGGAAAACGATCCGCACTTCCTCGAGGCGCATGACGATCACGATCATCATGACCACGACGGCCACGATCACCACCACCATGATCATGACGGGCACGACCACCACCATCACGCGCATGCTTCGGACATTCATGACGTGACGGTGCAATCGGTGTCGCTGCGCGGCGGCGAGATGGATCCGAAGAAATTCTTCCCCTGGATCGAGAAGATCACCCAGATGGAAGGCCCCAACATCCTGCGGCTGAAAGGCATCATCGCGCTCAAGGGCGACGACGAGCGCTATGTCATCCAGGGCGTGCACATGATCATCGAAGGCGACCACCAGCGCGCCTGGAAAGACGGCGAAAAGCACGAGAGCCGGCTGGTGTTCATCGGCAGGGAACTCGACGCCGAGCGGCTGAAGAAGAGTTTTGACGCCTGCCAGGCGGCTTGATTTCCAAGCCTTATAACGCTAGCGCTGCCCCTTCTGTCCTTCTCCCCTTGTGGGAGAAGGTGGCCGTGCGAAGCTCGGTCGGATGAGGGGTGCTCCAGCTGGGCACCGACGGCGATCCGTCCAACACCCCTCAACCGTCTCGGCGCTGCGCGCCGATCCACCTTCTCCCACAAGGGGAGAAGGTTGGCGCCACACCCGGCCGCGCTGGCGACTTCCCGGGGATGGCAACAAACTTCATTGGAATGGTTCCCTGATGCCCACAGTCGCCCCCCTAGACCTCGAAGGCCATTGCATCGCCGCCGCCTTTCTCGGCGACGTGCCGCATTTCGCGATGGCCGACGGCGCCATCCATCGGCTCGACCATGGCCACAAGACGGTTCAGGCCAATGACGGGCTGCTCGCCGCCTTCCATGATGCGGCCAATGACCGGCTGATCACCGGCGGCGAGGACGGCAAGGTGTTTGCCGTGAAAACGGGCGGCGAGGCCACGGAATTGGCAAGCGCGGCCAGGAAGTGGATCACCAGCGTTGCCGCCGGGCCGCAAGGCGCCATCGCCTATGCCTCAGGCAAGACTGCCTTCGTGCGCTTCGCCGACGGCAAGACCAGGGAATTCGTCCATCCGCGTTCGGTGGAGGGGCTGGCCTTCTCGCCCAAGGGCATGCGCTTCGGCGTCGCCCGCTACAATGGCGCGACGCTGCATTTCCCGGCCGCCGAGGGCAAGCCGGTGGAACTCGAATGGGCCGGCGCCCATACCGGCATCACCTTCTCGCCGGATGGCGCCTTCCTCGTCACCACCATGCAAGAAAACGCATTGCACGGGTGGAAGCT
>NZ_RZRA01000301.1:0-5651 GCF_003998945.1 Mesorhizobium sp. M7A.F.Ca.CA.003.01.2.1
CCGCGGCGGGATGCTGCGGCCGGGATCGCGGCGCTGAAGGCCGAGAGCATCCGCGCGGTGATGCTGACCGGCGACAACCGCCGCACGGCGCAAGCCATCGCCGCTTCGCTCGGCATCGAGGCGCGAGCGGAGCTGTTGCCCCAGGACAAGCAGCGCATCGTCGGCGAATTGCAGCGCGAGGGTTTCAAGGTCGCCAAGGTCGGTGACGGCATCAACGACGCGCCGGCGCTCGCGGCCGCCGACATTGGCATTGCCATGGGCGGCGGCACCGACGTGGCGCTGGAGACCGCGGACGCGGCGATCCTGCACGGCCGCGTCATGGACGTCGCGCGTATGGTGAAACTGTCGCGGGCGGTGATGGCCAATATCGGCCAGAACATCACCGTGGCGCTGGGGCTGAAGGCGGTGTTCCTGGTCACCACCATTTTGGGCATCACCGGCCTGTGGCCGGCGATCCTGGCCGATACCGGCGCGACCGTGCTGGTCACCGCCAACGCCATGCGCCTGCTGCGCTGGCGCGGGTGAAGCGCTTTTGGTTGATCACGATCTTTTCGGAAAACCGGCGTCCACTTTTCCGGATCGTGATCTACTCGGCTGGGGCTGTCAGCGGCGGCGTGGCGTTGCTGCGCCCTTCCCAGACATAAGAGGCGAGCGCCACTGCCACGGCGACCAGCATGGCGATGGCGCCCAGCAGCGGCAGGCTGCGGTAGCCATAGCCGCTGTTCAGCATCGCGGCGCCCAACGAAGCGGCCAGCGCGATGCCGACATTGAAGCCGGAGGGAATGAGCGACGAGGCGAGGTTGGAAGCATCTGCCGTCCAGGCCAGGATGCGGGTCTGGATCGGCGTGCCGATGGCGAAGTTGAGACCGCCCCAGATGACGATCGCCACAACCATCGGCAGGGGATAGGGGCTGACGGCATAGATCACGCCAAGCGTCACCGCCTGCAGGGCCAGCATGGTGATCAATGACGGCATCAGCTTCCAGTCGGAGAGCTTGCCGCCGAGGAAGACGCCGAGCGTCGCGCCGACGCCGTTGAGCAGCAGCACCCACGGCACCAGGTTCTCGTCGAGACCGGTGACTTCGAGCAGTGTCGGCGTGATGTAGGTGAACAGGCCGAACTGGCCGATCATCAGCATCAGCATCAGGATCAGCGATGTCCAGACCTGCTGGCGGGCCAGCACGCGGACCTCGCGGGCGAAACCGGCGGGCTTGGCCGATGAGCCGGTGGTGCGCGGCAAAAGGGCTGCCATGGCAAGCGTTGCCGCGACACCCAGCGCGCACATCACCCAGAAAGTCGCACGCCAGCCCCAGATGTTGCCGATCGCGGTGCCGGCCGGCACGCCGATGACGTTGGAGACGGTGAGGCCGGACAGGATGACGGCGACAGCCATGCCGCGCTGGTCCTCGCGCACGAGACCGACGGCAACGACCATGGCGACGCCGAAATAGGCGCCATGCGCGACCGCCACGGCAATGCGCAACAGAAGCATCGAGGTGAAATCGGGCGCCAGCGCGCAAGCCGCCTGGCCAATGGTGAAGGCGATGGCTAGGCCGAGCAGCAGGCTCTTGCGCGACAATGACTTGGTGGCGAGCGCCAGCAGCGGGCCGCCGATGGCGATGCCGCCGGCATAGCCGGAGACGAGATAGCCGGCGGAGGGAACCGAGACGCCCAGGCCTTGCGCCACCTGCGGCAGCACGCCGGCAATGACGAATTCGGTGGTGCCGAAGGCAAAGGCGGCGATGAACAGGGCGATGAGCGGAAGCGACATGGGGAAGCCTTAGCTGGAAGCGCCTCAAACCACGGATGGGCTTTGCGGGCAATCCAGAAATTTTTGTCGCGAGTTTAGGTTTTCTTGAATTGGATGCGAGCAGCCGCTTCCCTTCTCCCCAGGGGAGAAGGGAAAGTGGCGCTTCTCAGCTCGCCTTCAACCGCGACCCCGTCAGCAGGCCGCGCTCTTCAAGCACCGGATAGGCCATCGAGGCCAGCAGCGAATTGATCTGTTTCAGGTCGCGGATGGTGTCGAGATGGATCGAGCTGGTTTCGACGCTCTTGGCGGTGCCGTCGCGCAGCCGCACGAAATGGCTGGCGCTGGTTTCCTTTTCGCGGTCGCGCAGCCGGTCCTTTTCCAGCACCAGCTGACGGGCGGTCTCGGGATCGCGCGACACCAGAACGTTGAAGGCAAGCCGCGCATTGGCCAGAACCGAGCCATGGAAGGCGCACAGCTCGGCCCAGCCCTCGTCGGTGAATTCCAGTCCGCGCTCGAACTTCTTCTTCACATGCACCAGCATGTTGCGCACGATGATGTCGCCGACCTGCTCGAGCTTGACGCAGGCGCCGATCAGTTCCTGGCAGCGCAGCGCCTCGTCCTCGGTCAGCGGGTTCCTGGTCAGTTTGGCGAGGTAGAGCTTGATCGCGGCGTGCTTGCGGTCGACGCGGTCGTCGAGTGCGGCCAGCGCCTTGATCTTGTCGGCGTCGGCACTTTCATAGAGTTCGATGATACGCTTGAGCATGATCTCGATCGTCTCGCAGACCCGCACCACCTCGCGGGTGGCATTGGCCAGCGCCTGGCTCGGCACGTCGAGCGCGCTTTCGTTGAGCGCGGACAGCTCGACGACGTCAAGCGAGGCGGCCGGCACGGGCTTGGTGCCAAGTGCGACGATCTTCTCCGAAGCGCGGTAGACGAAGCCTGCCAGCGGCAGGCCGGCGAGCAGGATCAGCACATTGAACAGGATGTGGGCATTGACGATCTGGTCCGCCGCCGTCGAACCGAGAAAGGCGAAGTGCGGCCTGAAGATCATGACCAGGATCAGCATGACCAGCGAGCCAAGCCCGCGCATCAGGAGATTGCCGATCGGCACGACGCGCACCTCGGGGCTCGACGAACGGGTCAGCATCGGCGCGATGATCGAGGAGCCGAGGTTGACGCCAAGGATGAGAACGACGCCAAGTTCGGGCGTGATCAGGCCACGGCCTGCCAGCGTCGCCATCAACAGCACCGCCGCGATGCTCGACTGGAACAGCCAGGTGATCAGTGCCGCCAGCAGATAGGCGGTGATGGAATCGGTCGAGAAGTAGTTGATGATGACCGGCATGAGCTGGCTGTTGCGCAGGGGCTCCGATGCCTGGCCGATCATCTCCAGCGAGAGGATCAGAAGGCCGATGCCGACCAGGATGCGGCCGGACTGGCGCCAGTCGCGCCGCTCGGTGGCCATGAACATGACCGTGCCGGTGATCAGGCACAGCGGCACCAGCAAGGTGAGGTCGAAGGTCAGCAGCTTGACCACCAGCGCCGATCCGATTTCGGCGCCGCGCACTGCCAATTGACCCGCGGCGCCAGAGACGATGCCAGAGCCGGCGAAGGAGCCGACCAGCAGCGTGACGGCGGTGGAGCTCTGCAGGGCGATGGCAAGGCCGGTGCCGGCCAGCACCGCCATGATCGGATTGCGCATGGTGGCGCGGAGGCGATGGCGCAGCACGTCGCCATAGGCGCGTTCAACGCCGGTCTTCACCATGCGGGTGGCAAACAGCATCAGCGCCACGGCGCCGGCCAGATGCAGAAGGACGACGGACCCGCTCATTTCGTCCCCCGCATGCAAACAGGGCGCCCGCCCTGTTTTGCGTGGCGATCAGAAGGAAAAACGAGGGAACGAATCATGTTCATGGCGGTGACTTATAATAGCTCGAATATTTTAGCCGGATAATAAAATCTTGTCGATTTCAAGGGCCGTTGCCGCGCGACAGGCGGTGTCGGAAAATGGACGGACGCGCAAATGGTTGCATTGCTGGGCGGGCGCGAAGCGGCGGATAGGCCGAGTTTGCGGTGCGACTGGCTCCTGCCTTTGCGATCATGTTCAGCTTCCTTGGGTAAATCAAGGAATCCATTACATAATTGTAATGCGTGCGTTCAGTTTCGGTTCATCGATGGGCAGCTACTGCTTCGATATCGACAACCAAGGAGACTTCTCATGAAACGCATCGTCCTTTCCGCACTCGCTTTCTCGATGCTGGCCGCCACGTCGCTCACCGGCCAGGCCGCACCGCTGAATGCGCCGAACGCGCCGCAGTCGAACTACAGCCAGGTCGACTGGCAGAAGCCCGGCCACCACAGCGATGTGAGGAAGCGCGTTTACAAGAAGAAGGTCGTCGTCGTGAAGCGCAACAACTGGCGGCATGGCCAGAAATATTCCGGCTGGAAGCGCCATCAGCCGATCCGCGACTATGGCCGCTACGGCCTGCATCGCCCCGGCCGCGGCCAGGAATGGATCCGCGTCGGCAACGACTATGTGCTGGTCGGCATCCTCTCCGGCGTCATCTTCGGCGCGCTTGCCGCGCATTAATCGGCACCTTGCCGGACATTGAAAAGGGAGGCGGCCCGCTACGGCCGCCTTTCTTTTTGCCTGTGGAAACCGGGTATGGCCCGCATTAAGGGTCGTCGGATTTCGCGGGCGTGATTATATAATCGGGAAACGAGTTCCCCGATGCGCTTTCCACCCGCCTTCCTCGACGAGATACGCGACCGCGTGCCGATTTCATCGGTGATCGGCCAGCGCGTCGCGTGGGACCGCAAGAAGACCAACGCACCGCGCGGCGACTATTGGGCCTGCTGCCCGTTCCATGGCGAGAAGAGCCCTTCCTTCCACTGCGAGGACAAGAAGGGCCGCTACCATTGTTTCGGCTGTTCGGTCTCGGGCGATCATTTCAAGTTCCTCACCGAACTGGACGGGATGAGCTTTCCCGAAGCTGTGGAAAAGATCGCCGACATGGCCGGGGTGCCGATGCCGGTCCGCGATGCGCAGGAGGAGCGGCGCGAAAAGGAACGCGCCAGCCTGACCGACGTCATGGAGATGGCGACCGCCTTCTTCCAGGAACGGCTGCAGGGACCGGAAGGCGCCAAGGCGCGTGCCTATCTGCGCGACCGCGGCCTGACGCCGGCGACGCAGCAATCGTTCCGGCTTGGTTTTGCGCCCGACAGCCGCAATGCGCTGAAGGAGCATCTCGCCGCCAGGGGCGTGCCGAAAGCCGATATCGAGGCCTGCGGACTGGTGCGCCACGGCGACGACATCCCGGTTTCCTATGACTGGTTCCGCGACCGCATCATGTTTCCGATCCCGGATTCCAGGGGGAAGATCATCGCCTTTGGCGGCCGCGCGCTGCAGCCCGATGCGCTGGCCAAATACATGAACTCGCCCGACACCGAGCTCTTCCACAAGGGCAACGTGCTTTATAATTTCGCCCGCGCCCGCAAGGCCTTGGCCAAGGGCGGCACGGTCATCGCCGTCGAAGGCTATATGGATGTCATCGCGCTGGCACAGGCCGGCTTCGAGAATGTCGTGGCGCCGCTCGGCACCGCGCTTACCGAGAACCAGCTCGAGCTGCTGTGGCGCATGGCGCCGGAGCCGATGTTGTGCTTCGACGGCGACAAGGCCGGGTTGAAGGCCGCGTGGCGGGCCGCCGACATGGCGCTGCCGTCGGTGCAGGCCGGCCGCTCGGCGCGTTTCGCGCTGCTGCCGGAAGGCAAGGATCCCGACGATCTGGTCAAGGCCGAAGGACCGGATGCGTTTCGTAGCGTTCTGGCCGAGGCGCGGCCGCTGGTCGATCTTTTATGGATGCGTGAGACGGCGGGCGGCGTCTTCGACACGCCGGAGCGG
>NZ_RZRA01000302.1:0-5648 GCF_003998945.1 Mesorhizobium sp. M7A.F.Ca.CA.003.01.2.1
CTTCTGAGCATATCCCTGCTGGAGATTTCGGCCAGCGTTATCATGGGAACAGGATGCATGCGCGACCGCTCCGCATTGTGCTCAGGCCGACAGGTTGGGAACAAGTGCTGATGCTTCGCGTTCTCTGGCAGTGCCGATGAGGTTGCCGCCTCCATCGGTGCCGTTATGGCTCGCTCTGCTCCCGGCGGGGCGAGCCCTTTTCGTGCTGGAGCCTTTCAAATCGTCCAGATGAAGAGGCGGATGCGCGGCCGATTTGGCGCACTGGTGCTCAGATTGAATTTTTTCCCTTTAAATATCCGTACATATCTGTGCAAGTTTTCAAACTCTTGAATGCTGTCTGCCGAATGTTTGATCAGCAACCAATCAATATCCAGGCTGCAATCGTAATATCTTCAATTCTGAAGTTACGATGGAACCGCATGGCAGCGGTGGAGTTTTTATGGAGGGCGGAATTCAGTTATCACTAGGAGATGGCCATGAGACTTTATCTTACGAGCGCGGCGACCGCCGTCGTCCTGATGGGCGGGATTGGTGCGGCGCTGGCGGAAAACGTCGTCGTCGTCCAGCCGGAGCAGGAGACAGTCGTTCGCGAATACATCAAGAGAGAACCGCTTGCCTCGGTGAACCTTCTGGGCGTCGAGCTCAAGCTCGGCTCGTCGGTGCCGGATACGGTCGAACTGCGTGAGGTGCCCGACGTCAAATACCGCGTCGCGGTGATCAACGACCAGACGGTCCTCGTCGATCCGGAGACCCGCCAGATTGTTGAAGTGCTGCACTAGGGATTCCGCAGTACTGGACCTTGGGAAAAACCCGCCCCGACGTCGCGTCGGGGCGGGTTTCCTTTGCCGCGACCCGCGATGGCCTATTCGGCGGCCAGTCTATCCTGCGTCTTGGTCTCGAAATCGCTGGCGTCGTGGCGTTCATGCAGTTGCATGGCAGGCTCACCGAAGGCGCGGTTGACCATGCGCCCGCGCTTGACCGCCGGGCGGGCGTCGATGGCCTTCGCCCAACGCTGCACATGCTTGTACTCGTGCACCGACAGGAACTCGCCGGAATCATTGTACATGCGGCCGAGTGCCAGCCCGCCATACCAGGGCCACACCGCCATGTCGGCGATGGAATAGTCCTTGCCGCCGAGATATTCAGTCTCGGCCAACCGGCGGTCGAGCACGTCCATCTGACGCTTCACCTCCATCGAGAAGCGATCGATGGCATATTCGAACTTTTCCGGCGCATAGGCGTAGAAGTGGCCGAAGCCGCCGCCCAGATACGGCGCCGAGCCCATCTGCCAGAACAGCCAGGACAGCACCTCGGCGCGGGCCGGCTGTTCGGTCGGAAGGAATTCGCCAAACTTTTCGGCGAGATAGACCAGGATCGAGCCGGATTCGAAGATGCGCACCGGTGTGGTGCCACTGTGGTCCATCAGGGCCGGAATCTTGGAGTTTGGATTGACCTCGACGAAGCCGCTGCCGAACTGGTCGCCATCGTTGATCCGGATCAGCCAGGCATCGTATTCGGCACCCTTGTGGCCGCGCGCCAGAAGCTCTTCCAGCATGACGGTGACCTTGACGCCGTTCGGCGTCGCCAGCGAATAGAGCTGCAACGGATGCTTGCCGACAGGCAGTTCCTTGTCATGCGTCGGCCCGGCGATCGGCCGGTTGATGCTGGCAAAGGCTCCGCCGCTCGGCTTGTTCCAGGTCCATACTTTCGGCGGTGTGTAGTCGGTCATTTCGTGGCCTCGTGTCGGGGAAGGATGGCAGGTCGCCATTAACTAGGGCTGCGGATGTGTAAGTTCAACTTGCGTTGAACTATTATCGATGCCCGCAGTGCCAACATCGGCAATTGGGCTCTTCCTTACCCTTGCGCCTTCTCCTGCGTGGCATACCTATAGAAGATGTCGCCAAAGCCCACCCAGGACAAAAGCATGACCATCAATCCCAATCTGCGCTCGGTCGTGGCCGTGCGGGCCACTGTTCCCGAAGATGCCTTTACGGCCGGGGCGCTCGGCACGCTCAGGGAAGGCAGCGGCGTCGTCATTCGCAATGACGGGCTGGTGCTGACCATCGGCTATCTCATCACCGAAGCGGAAGAGGTCTGGCTGACCAGCCATGACGGCCGCGTCATCCCCGCGCACGCGCTGGCCTATGACCAGGAATCGGGCTTCGGCCTGGTGCAGGCGCTGGCGCCGCTCGGCCTGCCGGCGGTGGCGCTGGGCGATGCCGGCAAGGCCAGGATCGGCGACGCCGTGGTGCTGGCCGACGGCATCGGCCAGTCGGTGCAGGCCAGGATCGTCACCAAGCAGGAATTCGCCGGCTATTGGGAGTATCTGCTCGACGAGGCGATCTTCATTGCGCCGGCGCACCCGTCCTGGGGCGGTGCCGGGCTGTTCGGCGCCGATGGCTCGCTGCTCGGCATCGGTTCGCTGCGCCTGCAGATGAGCCGCAATGGCGAGGTCGCCGATATCAACATGGTGGTGCCGATCGATCTGTTGCCGCCCATACTCGACGATCTCCTGACGCGCGGCCAGGTGGCCAAGCCGCCGCGTCCATGGCTCGGCGCCCTGTCGGCCGAAAGCGATGGCAGAGTGGTGGTGATGAGCGTGACCGAAGGCGGTCCGGCGGCCAAGGCTGGCCTGCGCCAGGGCGACATCATCTCGGACATCCGCGACGGCGCGGTCGATGGACTCGCCGATTTCTATCGCAAGCTGTGGGAGAGCGGCTCGGCCGGTGCCGAGATTCCGATGCGGGTGCTGCGCGACGGCCGCGAAACCTGGCTGCGCGTCAAGTCCGCCGACCGCGGCAGTTTTCTGAAGAAACCGCAGCTGCAATAGCGCGTCAGCCACACGATGCATCCAAGACTGCTCAAAACCTTCCTTGCGGTGGCGCGGAGCCGCAACATCACGCGCGCCGCAGAAGTGGTCCACCTCGCGCAATCGAGCGTCAGCGACCAGATCCTGGCGCTCGAGGCCGAGCTTGGCGCTGCCCTGTTCACGCGCGCGAAGTCCGGTCTCGAGCTGACGCCGGCAGGCCTAGCGCTGCAGCCGATCGCCGAGGATTTGTTGCGGCTCGACGGCGAGGCGCGCGCGGCCGTGCAGGCAGCGGCAGGTTCGACAAGCGGGCACCTGACCATCGGCGCGCTGGAGACGATCGCGTCGGCCAGGCTGGCGCCTTGGCTGCCCGGGTTCCAGGCCGGCCATCCCGACATCACCGTGCGGATGAAGGTGGCGGGCAGCGGCGCGCTGCTGCGCCAATTGGAGGATGGCGACATCGATGTCGCGTTCTGCTTCGACCGCCGTGATTTCGCGAAGGGCGCGTCGGATAAACACTTCGCCAGGCGCACGATAGCAGCCGAACCGCTGGTGCTGGTCGCGGCTCCGGGGCAGGGCAGCGTGCCAGGCGACCTTGCCGCGCTTGGCGAACTGCAGTTCGTGGCAACGGAGCCCGGATGTATCTACCGACACATGTTCGACACGGCCTTTGCCGAGGCGGGCGCTGCCGCACCCAGACTTGCCAACGAGGTCGGCAGCATCGGCGCCATTGCGCGGCTGGTGGCGGCCGGCGCGGGGCTCGCCCTCGTTCCACGCCTGGCCGTCCCGGATGCGCTCGCACGCGGCGACATCGTCGAAATGCGATGGCCCGGCCAGATGCGGACGGCGCCGCTGGTGATGATCTGGCGCCGCCGGCGCGTCCAGCTGCCGGCGCTTAAGCAATTGCTCACTGCCGCGCGCGACACGCTGGTGCCGGCCCTGCAGCCCGCCAAGGCTGGTTCAGGACTTGAATCGTCGAACCGCTCCAAGGCCTTGTTTGCAAACAACTCCTGACGGAAGCAGCGGCGGTTCAGATCAGGCGGTGGCCGCCCTCGACATGCAGCGTCGTTCCCGTGGTAAAGCCATTGCCGATCAGGAAGGCGATGGCGTCGGCGATATCATCGGGTTGGCCAATCCGCCCGACCGGCAGCCGCTTGGCCATCGCGGCTAACGTCTCGTCCTTCCTGTCGCCGGCCACTTGCGCCCAGATCGTGGTGTCGACCCAGCCGGGTGACACGGCATTGACGCGGATCGGCGCCAACTCGACCGCCAGCGCCCGCACGAGGCCTTCGAGCGCTGCGTTGACAGCAGCAACGACGGAGCCGCGTGCGGCTGGGCGATAGGCGGCGATACCGGAGACGAAGGTCATGGAGCCGGATGCTGCCAGCCGCGGCGCACCGTGCTTGGCGAGCAGCAGCGGGCCATACAGCTTGCTCTCCACCACCTTTTGCGCCGCCATCAGGTCAAGCTCCGGCAGCAGCCGGTAGGCGCCTTCGATGTCGGCTGCGGTGCAGACGATGTGGTCGAGTCCGCCAATCGCTGCGAACAGCGCCGAGACCTGGTCTTCGCGCGCGATGTCGACGACGGCCGTCTCCAGCCCGGCGGGATTGCCGAGCGCCTCGCGCGCCTGCCGCAGCCGGTCTTGGCCGCGCCCGGCGATGATCACCTTGGCTCCGGCCTCGATGCAGCGCCTGGCCAGCGCCAGGCCCATGCCGGAGCCGCCGCCGACGATCAGGATTTTCTGTTTCGAAATGCTCATTTCGCTCTGCCTTTGCTTGGATGGACAAGGGCAGGAATTGGCAGTTCGGCGCGACAGAAGGAAACGGAAGAAACCGATAGTGCCATCGGAAAGGCCGATGGAGCAGGGCGGACGGGCGCCGTCTCTGGCTCAGCGCACCAGCGGACTTTCCCAGACGACAAACAGCAGAGCTTTCAGCTGGGCAAAGCGCTCCGGCCCAAGTTCGGTGCGCCATTCCTCCTCGATGTCGCGCAGGATATCGACCATTTTCCAGAACGCGGCATGACCGCGTTCCGTGGATCGCACCACGCGCGCACCGCCATCGCCGGGAATGTCGGAGCGGACGAGGTAGCCGTACCCTTCGAGACTGCTGAGCAGCTGGTTGATGGCCTGTTTGCTCATGCCGGCACGCTCGGCGATGGTGCCGGGCCGCGCGCCGTCCGGTCCGGGAAACTGCAACACCGCCATATGCGGCAGGCGCAATTCGTCGAAACCGGCGGCGTTGAGCTCCTTGATCAGCCGCCGCTGGATCGCTTGTGCCGGCACGCGCAGCAGGGCGCCGATCAGCAGGGTCTCGGTCTTGGTCTGTAGAACTTCCGTTGAGGTGGGCATTGACGATCCGGTAAATTGAGTTTACTGATAGCGAGTAAATGTAATTTACCGGAGGGCTTTGCGCAATGTCGGTCATGAATCTTCAGGTCAATCCAGCCAATGAGACCGGCGACAAGGGGCTGTCGATTCGCTTCCTGGTGACGGGCGACAGTTCGAACGGCAGCATCGCCGCCTTTGAGTTGAGGGTTGCCAGCGGACTGCGCCTGCTGGCGCCGGCGCACAGCCATGATCACTACGAAGAGACGATCTACGGCATTGAAGGGGTGCTGACCTGGACCGTCGACGGCAAGCCGATCGAGGTCGGACCGGGAGAAGCGCTGTGCATCCCGCGCGGCGCAGTCCATCGCTTCGACAACAATGGCAGCGCGGATGCGAAAGCGCTGTGCGTCGTCACACCAGCGGCGATCGGTCCGGACTATTTCCGTGAGATATTCGCCATGTTCCACGCCGCCGCCGGCGGTCCGCCGGACAAGGCTGGGATGATGGATATCA
>NZ_RZRA01000303.1:0-5644 GCF_003998945.1 Mesorhizobium sp. M7A.F.Ca.CA.003.01.2.1
GCCCGGCAGGGCAGAGGGGGGGCACTGTCCCGCCCGCCT
Organism: Mesorhizobium sp. M7A.F.Ca.CA.003.01.2.1; assembly: GCF_003998945.1. Taxonomy (NCBI): domain Bacteria; kingdom Pseudomonadati; phylum Pseudomonadota; class Alphaproteobacteria; order Hyphomicrobiales; family Phyllobacteriaceae; genus Mesorhizobium; species Mesorhizobium sp. M7A.F.Ca.CA.003.01.2.1. Next base: position 40 of record NZ_RZRA01000303.1, read on the forward strand.
CTCCACAAGAGAGACACGCCGCTTCACCCCGCCAGCCGACTCACCATTTCGTGCTGGGCATAGGCGCGGCCAAAACGGTTGGCTAGAAACGCGTCCAGCGCGATGTCTTCCTGCTTGATGAAGCCGGTCGCCGGCAGGCTGCCGTCGGCCAGCATGTCGAGCACGGCGCAGATGCCGGACGCCGTGGTGATCTGGATGGCGCTGCGCACCACCTGGCCGATACGCTGGGAATAGACCTTGTTGGCGTAGGTCTCCTGCAGCAGGCGGCCGTTCTTGCGGCCGGAGACGGTGACGAAGACGATGACGACGTCCTGCAATGTCGCCGGCAGGGCGCTTTCAAAAATGTCCTTCAGCACGTCGCGGCGATGGCGCAGGCCGAGGTCGTTGAGCAGCGCCTTCATGATCGCGGCGTGGCCGGGGTAGCGAATGGTGCGGTAGTTGAGCGTGCGCACCTTGCCCTTCAGCGTCTCGGCCAGTGTGCCGAGGCCGCCGGAGGTGTTGAATGCCTCGTAGGTGACGCCGTCGAGCGAGAACTCCTCGCGCTCTTCCAGCGGCGGCACCTCGACCAGCTCGCCTTCGACGATCGCCTCGCAGGGCTCGCAATATTCGTTGATGACGCCGTCGGTGCTCCAGGTGAGATTGTAGTTCAGCGCGTTGGACGGGTATTGCGGCAGGGCGCCGACGCGCATGCGCACGCTTTCCAGCGAATCGAACCGGCTGGCGAGATCGTTGGCGACGATCGAGATGAAGCCCGGCGCCAGGCCGCATTGCGGAATGAAGGCGCTTCTGCCCGAACGCGCCAATTCCTTGACGCGGCGGGTCGAGACGACGTCCTCGGTCAGGTCGAGATAGTGCACGCCGGCACTGGCCGCCGCCTCGGCGATGCGGGTGGTCAGATGGAAGGGAGCGGCGCTGAGCACCGCGAATTTGCCGGCGAGTGCGGCTTCAAGCGTGCCGGACGCTTCGATGTCGAGCTCCAGCGTCGCAACCGTGGCCGGGACTTCGGCCGCTGCGAGCTGTGCTGCCGAGCGGTCGACGAGCGTGACCTGATAATCTCCCGTGGCGGCGAGCATCTCGGCAATGGTCGAGCCGATCTTGCCGGCGCCGACAACGACAATTTTCTTCATGACAAATCCCTCACTGGTTGTGAGCACAGATTCGCAGCTTGCCCGTCGAAAGGAAGCGTGGTTCTGTACGAAACGAACCCATTGATTGGTCAGTCCGCCGAGAAGAATCGTCGAAATGCTCAGCGATGCCGAACAGACCCTGCTTTCGCTGCTGCGCGAGAATGCGCGCGCCTCGACCGCCGAGCTGGCGCGGCGGCTTGGCGTCTCGCGGACAACCGTGCAGAGCCGGATCGAACGGCTGGAGCAGCGCGGCATCATATCAGGCTACGGCGTGCGGCTGGCGCCGGATTATGAGCAGGGGCTGGTGCGGGCGCATGTGCTGCTCACCGTGACGCCCAAGCTTGCCGACAAGGTGGTGCGCGGCCTGCGCGGTTTGGCGACGGTCAGGACGCTGCATTCGGTCAGCGGCAATTTCGACATGATCGTCATCGTCGATGCGCCATCAATCCGCGACCTCGACATGCTGCTCGATCAGATCGGCGCCATGGATGGAGTCGAGCGGACGCTGTCGTCGATCATCCTGTCGACGCGGATAGATAGGTGAGGGGACCTCTCAACCCAAGCTGGGCTTGAACAGCACCAGCCGTTTCGCCGGCTAATCCGTAGCCAGCGGAAAACGCACCACCACCGCAAGTCCCGGTCGGCAATCCTCGAGCGTGATCGATGCGCCGTGCAGATCGGCGATGGCCCGGACAAGGCTGAGCCCGAGGCCGCTGCCTGATGTCGAGCGGCTGTGGTCCAGCCGGTAGAGCCGCTGGAACACTTTCTCGCGCTCTGCCGCCGGAATGCCGGGACCGTTGTCGGCGACGCCCGCAACGACGCGTTCGTCCTGGCGCGCCACCGACAGCTTTATCGTCGTGCCCGATGGACAATGGCGCAACGCGTTCTCGACCAGATTGGCGAACATCTGCGTCAGCAGCTCGCGATCGCCATGGATCCGGTCCGTCGTTTCCTGTGGTTGCGCCAACGACAGCGACTTTCCGTCGTCCTCGGCAACATCGGCATAGATCTCGGCGATGGTTTGCAGCACCTCGCCCAGATCGACATCGGTGAACCGCGCCCGGCGGGCGCCGGCCTCGATCTGCGCGATGCGCAGCAGGGCATCGAAGGTCTCGTTGATCTGCAGGCTCTCGGCATGCGCCTCCGCCAGTTCAGCGGCGATTTTCCGGCCCGACAGGTTCTTTTCCGACGCGGTGTCGAGGATCATCTGCAACCGGTTGAGCGGCGTCTTCAGATCGTGGGCGATGTTGGCGCTGACCTGTTTCATGCCTTCGACCAGCGCCGACAGGCGGTCGAGCGCGGCATTGACCTGGCTGGAGACGATGTCGATGTCGTCGCCCTTGCCGGTCAGCGGAATGCGGGTGTCCAGCCGTCCATGCGAGACATCCACCATGGTGGCGGCGATGCCGTCGAGACGGCGCTGGACGCGCGAGGCGAGCAGGGCGCCGCCGGCGACCGCCAGCCCGGTGATGATCAGGGTTCCCCAGCCAAAGCTCATCAGCACGATCCTCTCCAGCTCCTCCGTCTCGGAAAGGCTGAAGGCGACGGTCAGCGTGTTGCCGCCGACCGGGCCGGAATAGGCGCGGTACTCGGCGCCGGGCGGCACGCCGGGCATTTCGGTGTCGAACATCGAGAAGCCGTCGGGAAGCCCTGCCGCGGTGAAGTTGCCGGCCAGGCGATTGCCCGTTGCGTCGGTCAACGAAAACAGCTGCTCCTTCTTGAGGCTGCGCAGGGAGTGGCTGCCGACGGTCTCAACCAGCTCCTTGAGATCGTTCTCGGCATAGGTCGCGGCGACGACCGCGTAGGTTTCCTTGATGGTGTCGTCGAGCCGCTCGGCAAGATCGGCGCTCATCATCTGGTAGACGATGGCGCCAGACAGGACGAAGGCCAGCACGAACAGGAAGGCGAAGGTCAGGGCAAGCCGGAATGGCGTGCTGCGCAGCAGGCGGGACCAGGTTCCGGTCATGGCGCGTGCAGGCTGTAGCCGGTGTTGCGGACGGTGTGGATGAGTTGGGTTTCGAAGGGCTTGTCGACCTTGGCCCGCAGCCGGCTGATATGGGTCTCGACGACGCTGGTCCTGGGATCGAAATGAAAATCCCAGACCCGCTCCAGAAGCATGGTGCGGGTGATGACGCGGCCTTCGCCGCGCATCAGCACTTCCAGCAAGCTGAACTCCCGCGGCTGCAGGTCGATTGGCTGGCCCCGCCTCGTGACGCGGCGCATGATCAGGTCCATTTCGAGGTCGGCGACCCGTAGGACGGTTTTCTGCTCCTGCGCCGCCGGCCGCCGGCCAAGCGCGTTGATGCGAGCGAGGAGTTCGGAAAAGGCGAAGGGCTTGACCAGATAGTCGTCCCCGCCGGCCTCGAGCCCCTCGACGCGGTCGTCGATGCCGCCGACGGAGGTGAGGAAGATCGCCGGCGTGCGCACGCCGGCGGCGCGCACCGCCTTGACCATCGACAGGCCGTCGAGACCGGGGATCATCCGATCGGCGACGATCACGTCGTATTTGCCCCGGGTCGCCGCGAACAGCCCGTCATGGCCGTTGCGCAGGAGATCGCAGACATGGCCGGCCTCGGTCAGTCCCCTGACGATATAGTCGGCCGTCCTGTGGTCGTCCTCGACGAGAAGCAGTCGCATGAAAGGTCCGGTCCGTTGCCGAGATGGACAGGCTATCACCGGCACGGGCTTGTTCCTAGGATGTCACGAAGGCGCAGGGATGGTGGCGCTAGAACGTTCACGATTGGCCGAAGCGGTGGGGTTTTCGGCAATTGTCAATGCTAGCGCATCCGCCCTGCACCTAGTCCAGGTCCAGCAACAGTTCATCGGCTTCGTCGGTTGTCCCCTTCAGGGTCATGTGCAGGACGAGCGCAATGATACAGCCGAGGAAGAGCAGGCTGGTGAAGATGGTGCCGAAGCCCAGGCCGCCATGCCTGGCCGATCGCGACAGCAGGTCACCGAAGGAGGCGCCGAGCGGCCGCGTCAGGATATAGGCGAGCCAGAAGGCCAGGATGCCGTCGAGATTGAGCAGCCAGTAGGCCAGCACGATGAGCGCGATGGCGCCGCCGAACAGCAGGCCTGTGGTGAGGTAGCCCATGTCGAAGCTTTCGGCGACGAGATCGCCGGCGGCGGTGCCGAGCGCGAAGGTCAAGAGGATCGCCAGCCAGTAGAAGATTTCGCGCCTGGTGGTGAAGATGGTGTGGATCGACAGCGTCCGTTCGCTGGCGTACCAGACCGCGAATGTCGCGGCGAGCGCAACCGAGAAGGCGATGGTCGTGGTCTGCAGGCGCACGCCGAAAGTGTCGACGAGATTGTCCGTCACCAGGGTGCCGACGATGCTGATCAGCACCACCGCCAGCCAGTAGGCCCACGGCACGTAACGCTTCTGCGCAAACTGCAGGACGAGGGCAGCGATCAGGATGCCGGTCATGATCAGCGAGGTGACGGTCAGCCCAAGCCCGATCGTGTCGGCAAAATAGTCCGCCGCGGTCTCGCCGGTGGTGACCGCCATCAACTTGATCACCCAGAAATCGAGAGTGACGTCGGGAACTCTGTTGTGGCTCGGTGGGGCGGGTTGTTGCCTGTTGGGCGCGAGCATGGCTGAAGTCCTGAGGTCGACGGTTGCGGCGGTGGCGATCCGCGCAGCGTAAGCAAACGAGTTCACGCCGGCCTGTCCGGCGGCATACAAATTCGTAAGAATGGACGTGGGCCGCGCAAAGTCCTTTACGAACGCCCGGCGCTGCGCCGATAGAGGGCGTGCGCCTTTCATCCGCCATCAATGTCATGCCCATTGCTCACGGGCACTCGTCAGTGCCCCAGGAAACACCAAATGACCTACGCTACCCTCAAGCCGGTTTCCCAGGCCTTCGACCAGCGCAAGCGCCTGATCTTCGTGCGGGTTGCGGCGGCGCTGGCGGTGTTGCTGCTGTTTCTCACCAAGCCGGGGCTGAGCGAGGGCTCCGACGGGCACGAAACGCTCGAATTCTTCGGCTTTTGCCTGGTGCTCGTCTGTGTCGTCGGGCGGCTGTGGAGCATTCTCTATGTCGGCGGCAAGAAGAACGAGGAACTGGTCTCGACGGGACCGTTCTCGACCACGCAGAACCCGCTCTATTTCTTCTCGACGGTCGGCGCGGTCGGCATTGGATTGCTCTACGGCTCGCTGATGACGGCCGTGGCGCTGGGCCTTGCCAGCTTTTTCATCTTTCGCGTCACGGCGCGCAAGGAAGCCGAATTTCTGCTCGGCAAGTTCGGCCCAGCCTATCTTGCCTACACCAAGAGCACGCCCCGGTTCTGGCCAAACCCGCTGCTCTACCGCGACGATGACGAACTGCAGTTCTCGACGCGGGCTTTGAAGCGCACGTTTTTCGACGGGCTCTATTTCCTCGCCATCTTCCCGGCCATCGAACTGGTCGAGCATTTCCGGGCGACCGGCATGCTGTTTCCGGCCTTCGTCACGCTCTACTGATCAGCTGGCTCTAGCT
>NZ_RZRA01000304.1:0-5643 GCF_003998945.1 Mesorhizobium sp. M7A.F.Ca.CA.003.01.2.1
CGATTTACTTGAATGCAGATCCTCTTAATCTCCTCCGGCACGTTGAGATCTCCGCCTAGAATACGAAGCTCCTCGCCAATGTCTTTCATGATAACTCGCGTCGGAGCGTGATCTTTCATAACTAGAATTATATTTTCTCCATGTGCCATAAACGCTAGATCGTAAGCATAAAAGCAGTGGAGAAGCGGCGCCAGATAAGATTCAAAATAGCGGCGTAGCCAAGCGGCGGCGTCTAACCCCGAGGCATTGATGAGGGCTGTCACGAGTGCTTCACCATTGTAATCGACATGAAGCAGCGACGCCATTGTCATCAGACGTTCCCCTTCTTTCAACTGCCGAAGGGGGCTTTCCCTCCACAGCGCAGAAAGCATCTGCTTGTAAGGGGAGTCCTTCTTGAGGGCGGTGTTGAAACAACGATTGCGATAGCCAATCGTCGCGACCTCGCGAAGGATGCTGAAGCCGTTGGCGGCTAAATAGGAGTCACTGTCGAGCAAATTCTTCAACCATTCGTTGATGGCGGGCGTCGCCAGCATGTGTGTCGGTGACAAGCCGCGCATAAACCCCATGTTAAGTATCGACAGCGCCGTTTTCACGTACCGTTTATGCGGATCGCTTATATTGAAAAGTGTGCGGATCGATTGCTGGGCATGATATATGTCCTTCCCCTGGCCTAGGCAGACAATGTGCCGGTTGGCGATATCCGCCGCGAAGATAGTTGAGAGCCGATTGAACCATTGCCAAGGATGCGCTGGCATATAGATGTAATCGGTCGAGTTTAGTCCCTTTTGACGCAACGCTGCGTCGAACTGTTCCAGCGCCTGTCGACCGAGTTCCTCGTGCATGAGAAGGTCGTAGTCGAGCGTTGAAATGGACTTAAACGTTGCCATTTCTTTATGGACGGCCAGCCATATGAGTCTTATCGAACTGCCCACCTCCGGCGCATAGCGACTATAGTCGAGCGCGTCAAAGCCAATGCGACCGTTATTCGCGATAAAGGTCGGGTGGCCCTCCGTCATGCCAGCCTCAACGATCTGGTAATCGGCAAAAGCCAGTTCTGCGGCGGATATCTCTGTTTTGGCCTGCTTGTACGCGCTGCCATACAGCGTGCTGCTGATCTCCTGCAGGTAAACCGGCATCATCTCTTCCTTTATGCCAAGATGGCGGCTGAACTCAATAACAAAATCAAGCGCATCCAGGGGGGCCGGCCTGCCCTCAATCCTTTTCTCCAGAGAGCCGGCGTCCACTTGCCAGTGATCTAGCAGGAGGCGCCGAGCCTGGAACCAATACTCCAACCCAGGGGTCTCGCTTTCCAGCACATACTTCCCCCAGTCGCCTTCCATTCGCTGGAGTCGAGGAGCAATTAGCAACTCGTGTGCAAATTCGCTGATTGCTTTACGGATAAGGAGCCGGTTGGCCTTTGCCCATAAATGCGGTTTCAAATGCTGCGTTACGCGTTCGGCTAGGCTTATCTCATCGTCTCGGGCTGTCATATCACTCACGATCTCAACTCCTTCAGAACGTAACGGTGTAAGGTTCGCGAACGCGCCTTACACTCGTCTCGCCAAACTTCGACGTCGCACAAAATCCGTTCTATTTTTCATCAGAAAGGATAAGAAATACCGGACCTCTTATACAAGTTAATTTCTAATGTGTTGTGTACCGTTCGTCTTCGCTCGTGATAAACCAGCAATATTACCATCTTACTTATATAATATATTAGAATACCGGTTTCACCGGCCCTGGACGTCGTCCTTCATCTTGCAACGAGCAAGAAGTGTGTATTGATTTGCACATGCCGTACTGTCGTTCGATCACGTCAAGCGGTCGGTGTCCATTGTTTGAGCTCTCCGAGTGTCCATTTTTGCTGTCCGTCTCCATACAATCGCATACGTCTAAAGCGGAATTTCCTTTGCTTGATAAGCCCAGACTGGGTAGGGGGGACTGAGTGAATGCCTACTCCGCTGAAATGCTGTCCTGCACCGCGCCAATGCTGTCGCGTACGATCGACAGACCACGGCGCAGTTCAGCCTCGGTTATGGTAAGGGCTGTCATGAACTTGAGCACCTCACCATACGAGCCAGCGATCTCGATCACCAAGCCGCGACGAAAAGCTTCCCGGGAAATGAGCCCCGGCAATGAGTGGTGCTTTGGTGATACGAGTCCATACATCAAGCCGCGGCCTCGGACATTCAGAGCAAGGCTGGGGAAGTCGTCTGCGATCGACTTGAGTTCTTGAGCCAAGATGGCTGATTTGCGAGCAATCTCATCTTCAAACTTGGAGTCGGACCAGTAAGTCTCAAGGGCCGCACGAGCAGTGACGAAAGCATAGTTGTTGCCCCTGAACGTGCCGGTGTGCGCACCCGGCGTCCAGACATCAAGTTCAGGCTTCATGAGGACAAGGGCCATAGGCGTTCCAATTGCAGACAACGACTTTGACAGGGTAACGATGTCCGGCACGATCTCAGCCGCCTCGAAACTGAAGAATTTCCCTGTGCGACCGACACCAGCCTGAATATCATCGAGGATCATCAGGATCTCGTGCCGAGAGGTCAGATCACGCAGCCGTTGCAGCCATTCAACGGTAGCAGCATTGACACCGCCTTCGCCCTGCACTGCTTCTAGGATCACCGCAGCGGGTTTGCCGAGACCACTGCTAGGATCATCGAGAAGCTTCTCGAAATACTCGATCGTGTCTGAAGCGCCGAGATAGCCCTCGTACGGCAACGATGTCACGTGCGCGAGGGGAAAGCCGACAGCATCTCGGAACTTCGTGTTTCCGGTTGCCGCCAACGCCCCAGCGCTGACTCCGTGAAACGAGTTCGTAAACGAAACGATGTTTGACCTGCCGGTCACTTGGCGAGCTAGCTTCAGAGCCGCCTCGACCGCGTTCGTACCTGTGGGGCCAGTAAATTGCAATTTATAAGACAGACCGCGGGGCTTCAAAATAAACTGCTCAAAAGCTTCGATGAAGGCCTTCTTGGCGGTCGTAGCAAGGTCGAGCCCGTGCACAATTCCGTCGCGCGCAATGTAGTCCAACAACGCCCGCGTGAAGGCTGGGTTGTTGTGCCCGTAATTCAAGGCTCCCGCGCCTCCCAAGAAGTCGATGTATTCCCGACCGTCTGTAGCTATGAGGGCAGTGCCGACGCCTCGATCGAACAGAACTGGGAACGCACGGACGTAGCTCCGCACCTCAGACTCAAGACGATCAAAGATCGCGAGGCTTACATCGTTTGTAGGAGTAAACTGCTTCTTCATAGGGCGAGTCCTGAATTGTAGCCTGCAAAGGCATCAGCCCAAACTGTCTGGCGAAGGCCATTTCAATCGGTTCGAGGTTCGGCTTGTATGACGGCAGCATGAGCAGTCACACGCCTGGCCACGCCAACTCACGGCCCAAGCCAGTCGATCGCTGCGAGGTCCAACGTCACGTCCACCAGAGAACAAGATCAGGCCGCGCAAATCCGAAAAAGCAATTCAGCACTAGGCGACGCTTTCCGTCGCCTAATTGACCGGTAACCCCGTGAACGAAGCCGCCATCGATTAGGGCGATATCCCCGGTTTTGAGCTCGAACTCGCGGCAAGGGACGGCTTCCAGATAGGCTGCCGAATAGGGATATCCAGTGGTCTCCACACCTTGCGATATCCGGTCCGCAACCGTCGGCTTGTGGCTCCAGAGCTTCAGATTGCCGCCTTCCTCAGGCATGCTGGGATAGAGGTTGAGCGCTGCGACCGTATTGTGCGCCACCGCAGAAAGCTCGTAATCATCGCCAGCACGTAAGACTTGAGCGACGTCGTCGTGGGGATCCAAGGAAAATGTGCCTGTGCCCGACCAACTGAGGCCGCGACAAACATTGGCCTGGCCGTGTTCGGAACGGGCTAGCCGCAATTCGATTCCCTGGTTGTGAAGCTCTCGCTTCAACGCCCTGAATACTGCTCGAACCGGGTCAACCAAATTCTTAAAAAGGGCATCGACGTACGGCCGCGCGTTTTCGGCGTCTGCGAAATAGGTGGCTGCATCCTTCCTGTAGTGAGATGCGCCGACATATTGTCCGGGCACACCATCTTTACGCTCTCTGAGACCAGAGCTTCCAATAAAGTTCGTAGTGATCTCCTCGGCTACTTCGGTGCTGAAAGCTTGCTTGATGTGCAGAGCGGTGAGCTCACCTTTCAGGACCGAGATGATCTCCGCCGTGTTGATCGACCCGGTCCGTTCTTTGATCGAAACCGGCGAGATGGCTGGCACTTGAGATATCTGACTAGGCATTGTCTTGCTCCTGTAGTGCGTGTTCAAGGATGGTGATGCCACGATCGAGTTCGGCATCGGTGATGGTTATCGGTGGGAGGACTTTGATAACGTCGCGATTTGGCCCCGAGGATTCGATAAGAAGGCCATTTTCGAATGCGACATCGTGCACGCGGCCGACAACTGCCGGTGAACGGCATTTCAGGCCGGCCATCAGACCGCGGCCGCGCTTCTGTTCGATGTATCTTGGAAATTTCGCAACCAGGCGATCGAGGTGCGTTTGCAGCCTGACGGCTGTCCGCTCGACACCTGCAGTAAATTTCCTATCCGACCACATCTTGCACATGGCTCCTGCCGTCACGAAGGCGAAATTGTTGCCTCTGAAGGTCCCGCTATGTTCTCCGGGCTTCCATATGTCCAAGTCGGGTCGAATCAGAACGATGGACAACGGACTACCTGAACCGCTTAGGGACTTGGAAAGACACACAATATCCGGTTCGATTTTCGCGGACTCGAATGAGAAGAAATCGCCAGTTCGGCCCGCACCCGCCTGAATATCGTCGACGATAAAAACAATGCCGTGCGTACGGCAAATGCGCTGAATTTCCGTGAGCCAAGCTGCGGATGCGGCGTTCATGCCGCCTTCGGCCTGGATGGTCTCCAGAATGATTGCGGCAGGCTTTTCTATGCCGCTCCCCGGGTCGCTCAAAACGCTGTCGATGTAACTGGCGGAATCGAAAGCTTGGCTCGGATAGCCGTCATAGGGAACACGGATCACATCGTGGCGAGCGACGCCTCCCAGTTCCCTGGTTGAGGCCGAGCCCGACACCGCTAGAGAGCCGAGCGACATGCCGTGGAACGCATTCGTAAAGGCCATGACGCTCGAGCGGCCGGTGTATTTTCGCGCCAGCGCCAGCGCCGCTTCGTTGGCGTTCGTGCCGGTCGGCCCGGGAAACTGAATCTTGTACGAAAGGCCTCTGGGTTTCAGGATCCAATCGACGAACCCTTCAATGAAGTCACGCTTTGCCGCCGTATGCATATCAAGCGACAGAAGAATGTTCTCACCGACGAGATATTCAATCGCTGGCGCCATAATATCCGGATTGTTGTGCCCGTAGTTGAGTGCGCCGGAACCCACCAGGAAATCGATAAAGGGCTTACCCGTCTCGTCCCAGATCGTCGCCCCAAGGGCCTTCGTAAAGACGGTGGGGAACGCCCGGCAATAACGACGAACGTTAGATTCATGAGCCGTGAAAGCGTCGGTGTCCATATCAAGTCCTCTGCACATAGTCTTTCAAAGAAGAGAGCTGTTTAATGGCTAGTGGTTTGCGGCAGATGTTCGTCGCTTAACGTTGAAGCAGAATGCCGGAGGCAGCTTTGTTTGGTCTGGGTTTGGTCTGGTG
>NZ_RZRA01000305.1:0-5636 GCF_003998945.1 Mesorhizobium sp. M7A.F.Ca.CA.003.01.2.1
CCGCGGTATCGCCGGGTCGGCTGCGAAAATGGCCTTCACTTCGCTGGCGAAGTGAAGGCGGCCAGCATGTTCGCACAAATGCAGCGGGCAGATGCCGAACCGGTCGCGCGACAGGACGAGGCGGCCTGTCAGCGAATCCCAGATGGCGAGTGCCCACTGCCCGTTTAGCCTCTCGAACGCGGCCACGCCCCAGGCGCGGTAGGCGTGCACGATGACCTCGGTATCGCTGCGGGTGCGGAAACGATGCCCCAGCGCCGTGAGTTGTTCACGCAGCTCGATGTAGTTGAAGATCTCGCCGTTGAACACGATCCAGGTGGTATCGCCGGTGTCGGCGAGGGGCTGCTGTCCGGTCGAGAGATCGATGACCGACAGACGGGTATGCGCCAGCCCCGCCCGCCTGTCGCGGTAAACGCCGCTCTCGTCCGGGCCTCGATGGGAGAGCGCGGCTGCCATTCGTAGAAGCGCGGCTCGTGAAGGAGGCTCCGCAGCCGCGTTCAGCGCCACAATTCCGGCGATACCGCACATGGGTCAATCCCTGTCCATCGCAGCGGACAGCTGCGGCCGTGCGTGAAGGTAGCGGGCGGCGCGGCGTTTGCTGACGATATCCTTATAGACCTTCTCGACCTGCTCGGCCGTCAGGCCGGCGGCGGCGGCAACCACGCCGGCCGAAATTCCGTGATTCATGCCGTAGAGGCACAAATCCATCAGCTGATAGGGCAAGGCGAAGTAGAACTCCTCCTGGGTTTGCGCCATGGAAAACGTGTCCGTGGTCGGCGGCCTCATTCGGACCTCCTCGTCAATCCCGAGATATTCCGCCAGCTGATAAACCTGGGTCTTGTAGAGATGGACGATCGGCATCACGTCGGCGACGCCGTCGCCCTGCTTGACGAAGAAGCCTTGGTCATATTCGAGCCGGTTTGGCGTGCCTGCCACTGCATAGTTGAGGCGGTCCGCATGATAGTATTCAGTCATCTTGCGAACCCGCTGCTTGTAGTTGGTTGCAGCGACGATCTGCAGGTAAGCCGCCGGCGAAAGACGCACGGTGTCGATCTTTCCGTCCGGATCCTCGACGGTGAGGCGCGTGATATTAAGGCCGCTGCTCTCCAGCACCGATGCCATGACCAGCTTGCATTTCCAGCCTTCGCCATATCCAGGGACGGCAGTTCGGATGGCCTCCATCTGTCGGGCGTAGGCACCGATGCCCTCGAGCGCCGGCTGGATATCTTCAAGGATTGTGTCGATGCCAAGCTGCCCGGCGACGCTGCGGCCAAGCCTCAGCGAGTCGCCGGATGAATCGCGCTCCGGCATGAACAGGCCCAGTACCTTGTCCCTGCCGAACGCGCGTGCGCAGACCGTTGCGACGACCGAACTGTCGATGCCTCCGGAGAGCCCGACAACCACTCCGCGGCGCCGTTGTGTGCCGAGAACCTGTTCGCGCAAGGTCTCGACGATGCGATCGATCTCCAGCCGGGCATCGAGCGCCAGCACACCGCTGCTGAATTCCCCGATCAGGTCGATGACACTGCCTCCCGTTTCTGTGACTCGATTGAAGAGTAGGTCTCAGTCACAGCGTTTTCGATGAGCGGGCGATTGATGGTCAGATGAGGCTCCACGACCATGTCGATGTGAGTGCCGGCGATCGGAATGACGTCCAGATGGACGAATGCCCGATCCCACCCAAGTGCAAGCGGCATTCCGGGCCGCGCGCAACGGAACAAGGTGCCGGTGATCGGCAGTATCGGCCTGGGTTCTGTGAGCCACTGGAAGAAGGCGCGCGCGCGCAGAACTTCCTGCAGTTCCAGTTTGGTTCTGAAGCTCGTCGGGTTGAACTGACCCTCGGCATAGCGATCGAGGAAGCTGGCAAGCCGGGATTCGCAGTGCATTTTGACCGCGACCTTGGCAAGCGCGCGGCATGCCACTCGACTAGCCGATATACGATTGGTTCGGATCCGGTGAAATGTCCGGGTAATCGTCTCCCAACGCTTGCTGCGTTCGCCAACCAGGCTGGTATCCAGAATGCCCGTGAACGCTACCGCTCGCCCTTGATCAAGCAGACGCGCGGCAACCTCAAAAGCAACCGCTCCTCCGAGCGAGTGACCAAGCAGGCGAACACAGCCGGTCGGCTGTACGCGGTTGATATGATCGATTGCAGCTTCGACCATTGCGGCGACGGTGTTCTGACCTTGCAGGATCATGCCCAGGGCCGGATATCTGATGGGAGACACCCTGGCGACCTTGCTTATTGCCGATGCGAACGAAGCAAGGCTCGGACCATAGCCGACCGACCCGGGGAAAAGGAAAAGCAGCGGAGGCTCGTGTTTCCAAGCGGGCGCGTGCTCGCCGCCTCCTTGAGCAGAAATGACCGCTGCAACCATCTCATCGAAGCTCATTCCAACCGTGAAGGCTTCCAATCCGAGCTCCTGCCCGATCGCGCTTTCGATTTCCATGACGCAGTGCAGCAGCTTCAGCGAATCTCCCCCCGCTTCATCCCAACAGCCCAGGGCGACCCGCGTCTTGAGGACCTTGGTCCAGGCACGCCGTACGATCTGATGAGCAGGAACTTCATGTCCCGCATGGGGTATTTGCGGTGGGGGCGTGGTTTCCCGAACCGAAAGGTCAATTGCAGCCAGCGTTGTCATATCGATCTTTCCGCTGGGCAGTCGCGGTATCTCGGCGCTTGCATGGAGTCGCAACGGGCAAAGCGCCGGCGGCAATTTTGTCCTGGCAAGTTGGCGCAGCTCGTCGCAAAAACTGGCTCCCGCTCCGCTGTGCGGTACGGCGAATGCAACCAGTTCATTCGCCGGGGTGACGATAACCACGGCATCCTTCACCGACGGCGCGCCACGCAGCACCCGTTCGAGTTCGGCCGGCTCAACGCGCCGCCCATTGACCTTTATCTGGCGCCCTTTGCGGCCTATGATCCGCAGCAGGCCGTCACTCCCGATTTGCACAAGATCGCCCGTCGCAAAGATGCGAAGCGTCTGGTCGTCGGGGTCTACTTCAAACGGAACAACGGCCCCGTTTTCCCAATGTCCAAGCGCGACATACGGGCTTCTGATCAACAGTTCTCCGATCTTGCCGGGCTGAACCGGGTAACCCTCTTCATCGACCACTGCGAAGCTGATTCCCGGAAGCAGCCAGCCGACGGGAGCCGAAGAATCGAATTCCGGCCAATCGTGCGGCAAGAACCACTGCGATCCCGTCGTTTCCGTCGATGAATAGCCGATCTGCACCAGGCAATTTGGCGGGACAGCCTTGCGCACGAGGCGGATGTCGGCCGAAGATACCTTCTCGCCTCCAATTCGGGCAACTCTGAGCGAACCAAAGGCGTCCGCGGGTTCATCCGCCAAGAGAGCGCGAAGCAATGCCGGCACCAGATAGGTGATCGTCACGCCTTCGGATTGCATGCGGCCGCGAACCGCGCGCAGGCCGACGGCTTCAACCTCCACAAGCTGCAACGTGGCACCCGTGAGCAGAGCGGCAAGAATTTCCCGACAGCCGGCGATGGTTGCCGGGCCGGTCAGAGGCAGGAATACATCCTGTGCATTGATGTGGCACGCATCGACATATTGCTGCACTCGGCACAGCAAGTTCCGCTGGCTGTTGACAATCCCCTTGGGGCGGCCCGTGCTGCCGGAGGTATAAAGCACGATTGCCGGTGCATCGACAGAAACCACACGGTGTGCGGCTGGATGGGGCGTTGCCTGCAATGATTGCGCCATATCGATCCAGGCAACGTGCTGGGGCAGATCAAGGCCGTGGAGGCCTTTGTCGCCAATTATGGCGGAGAGCCTCGCGTCGGCGACGATTTCGTTGATGCGCGAGTCCGGATCTCGCACGTTAAGCGGCACTGACGGCCGACCGGATGCCATGCTGGCCAGCATCGCAACGGTGTACCAGACCGAGTTGGCCTGAAGTATTCCAACCGCATTTCCGTCGGGAACGACGGCTTCAATCCAGCCGGCCAATGCCTCGACCGCCCGAAAAAGCTCGGAATAGGTCAGTCGATTGGTGCCGTCGCTGGCGGCTAATTTTTCGGAATAACGCCCGGCGATCTCCCTCAGGTGATCAAAGACAGGAACGTCGGCGAAGCCAGTTCCCATCCGTTGATGCAGACGTAGAACAGGCCCGCCATGGTCAAGAGCATGATCGGGAGCTTTTAGCCATCGGCAAGGGACCACCGCTTGGTAGTCAGCCTGCACCGTTTGAATCGCCCTCGAAGATTCTAAATGCGCCAGAGACATAAGGGCCCCACGCTAGGATTGTTGCCGCTTATCGCTCCGCGGCATGATCTTTTCATCAATCATTCGGATGATGCGTGAGACGGTCTTAATCGCTTGAATTATTCGAAGATGAAGAGGCCAGCCTGCGCCCGCCCGGGCTGCGGGACTACCTTACCTTACAGAGGTGTCGGGCTGCGCGCTGCTATCCGCTTTGCCAGTACTTGAAACGAAGCAGTATGCGAACACTTCCCCTCCAAGCTCATCCGTTACACGAACCCAATTGTTTTCCCAAGTCCGCAGGGTAACCTGGCGTCCCGTTGACATAGTCGCCGCCGTGAACGGGCTGGACGCATTGACGTTACTCGCCGCGACCACGTCATCCCCCTCCATTTGTTCCACCAGGTATGTTTGCATCACTGCTCCTGACTGTGGGGCAAGGCCGGTTCAATCGCGTGTAGCTGGACAACTCCAACCGCAGGGAACGGATTTCGTTCCATGCTACAGGCAACCCTACCGCCGGAAGTCAGCCTTCAGATCGCCTGCCCTCCTGGCAGGACCGTGGCCTAGCCGCTGAACGACTGGTCAGGACTGAGCTATGCTTTGGGGGAGATGGACCTCGCCCTGCGAATCCGCATACTTCTGGAAAAGTGCAATCTTGTCGGGATACGTAATCCGGATTTCGCTGTGACAGCCCTCGCAGCGATATTTGGACGCAACCTGGAACCAGCGCCCGGGTTTCAGCAAAGCCAATCCGCAGCGAGGACATTTGAACGTCATTTCAAGAGGGCATAGATTCTGACACAGCGGCATTTCGCAAAGTCCATAAGGGATACCTAATGTTAGGCAACGACAGCCGGCCGAAATCGTTCCTGGACGCCGTTCTTTTCGTCAGGCCGATGACCAGCCCCGGACGCCGGGAGATTATTGGATTATCCGCGATGCCAGATTTACTGACGCGGGCCTGAACTCAAGCGCACCCCGATTTCCGGTGGCGTAGCGCCGTTGCAGGCGTTGACTGATGTCAGCAGCTTGCAATCCGAATGAGCAAGCCCGGAGCGAGGTGGCCTCGGGGGGACGACGGGGCCGCACGGTCGACGACACGGCCTATCCGGATGCTGAAACAACGCCGCGCGCCGACCCTGTCGAACAGCACCAGTGGAACAGGCAGGACGAAAAGCGGCGCAACAGGCGGCAATACTTAAGTGTCTCGCCTATATCGTAGCTCGGAAGCCGCGATCCCGACCGAGTTGATGGATATGGAAGCGCTGTTGAAGGGAACCGACGCATCCCTTGGCGAATGCGTCGGTTCCAGAAGTTTATGCGTGGCGGATTTCCGTTCCCAGCACCTTCAGACATTCGCGGATGAACGCAGCAAGCGCCGTCCAACCTTTGGCCGAAACCATTGTCCCGTCC
>NZ_RZRA01000306.1:0-4744 GCF_003998945.1 Mesorhizobium sp. M7A.F.Ca.CA.003.01.2.1
GTTCAAGCACGGCCAGCGCCTTGTCGACATCGCCCGACGGCACGGTAAAGGTCATGTCGGTGAACTTGCCGTCCTCGGAAATGTTCTGGACGATCATGTCGACATTGATGTTGGCCGCGGCCAGCGGCCCGAAGATGCCGGCGGCAACGCCCGGCCGGTCGCCGACCCGGCGCAGTGAAATCTGCGCTTCGTCCTTGGCGTAGGCAATTCCGGTGACGACCTGCTGTTCCACGATCTCTTCCTCGTCGCAAATGAGCGTTCCGGGCGGATTGAGCAAATCCCCCATTCCGGGCGCATCGGGATCGTCGAAGGACGACCGCACGAAGGTACGCACCCTGTGCACCATGGCAAGCTCGACCGAACGCACCTGCAGAACCTTGGCGCCGAGCGAGGCCATTTCAAGCATTTCCTCGAACGAGATCTTGGCCAGCCGCCGCGCCTTGGGCTCGATGCGTGGATCGGTGGTGTAGACCCCGTCGACATCGGTGTAGATGTCACAGCGATCGGCTTTGACCGCCGCGGCGATGGCGACAGCACTGGTGTCGGAGCCGCCGCGGCCGAGCGTGGCAATACGATTGTCCGGGCCGATGCCCTGGAACCCGGCAATCACCGCCACCTGGCCCTCGCCGAAGCGCTTGATCAGGAACGCACCGTCAATGTCGAGGATGCGCGCCGCCCCATGCGCATTATCGGTCTTGATCGGGATCTGCCAGCCCTGCCAGGAGCGGGCGTGCACGCCCATGTTCTGCAAAGTGATGGCCAGCAGGCCGGCCGTGACCTGCTCGCCGGAAGCGACGACCGCATCATATTCGCGTGCGTCATGCATCGGCGAGGCCTCACGCGTCCAGCCGACCAGTTCGTTGGTCTTCCCGGCCATCGCCGAAACGACCACCGCCACCTCATGGCCGGCGTCGACCTCGCGTTTGACGTGACGCGCCACGTTGCGGATGCGGGCGATGTCGGCGACGGAGGTTCCGCCGAATTTCATCACGATGCGCGCCATGGGAGCGAAATGCCTTTGCCTGAAGCCGGATCCCAGCCAAAAGCCGGAATCCCGAAAAGCGGAAGGCCGGCTGACGCCGGCCGCTGAATGCGCGGCCTCCTTAGCCAAATGACGAAGGTTTCGCAAGGCTGGCGGCCAATTGCCGGCTCCAGAAGCCGGCATATTGCCTTCCGCCCCGGCGCCGCCTACGAAATGCTGCCTGCGGGGAATTCTTTTGGTTCGGCATAGCAGATGATGATTGCTCGGTTTCGACGTGCCATGCGATGGCAATCGCTCCCGCTTGTCGCAGGCTTTGCGGTGCTGGCGCTTATTGTCGGCAGCCGTGCCATGCTGGTCGAGGAACAGCGGGCCAACCGCGCCGCCGCGCGCGAGGCAATCGAATATCAGCAATTGCTTTCGGGTCTGCTTTCTCTGGCACAGGAAGCCGAGAACGGCCAGCGTGGCTACCTGCTGACCGGCGAGAAATCCTATCTCGAACCCTATCGGAGCGCTGTCGGCGCCATTCCGGGGCAACTTGCCCGTATCGACAGCTTGACCGCCCCCGACGACCAGTTCGTCCAGCCGATCAACCACATCAAGGACGCGCTTTCGCAAAAGCAGGCTGAACTGGCCGAGACGATTGCCCTGTACGACCAGGGCAATGCGACGAAAGCGCTGGATC
The DNA here is from genome assembly GCF_003998945.1 of Mesorhizobium sp. M7A.F.Ca.CA.003.01.2.1. Classification (NCBI taxonomy): domain Bacteria; kingdom Pseudomonadati; phylum Pseudomonadota; class Alphaproteobacteria; order Hyphomicrobiales; family Phyllobacteriaceae; genus Mesorhizobium; species Mesorhizobium sp. M7A.F.Ca.CA.003.01.2.1. The sequence goes on from NZ_RZRA01000306.1 coordinate 1,665, forward strand.
TGATTCGCAGCGGCCAGGGCAAGGCAGTCATGGACGAAATCCGAACCAGCATGGATACGGTCCGACGCATCAGCGCCGCAGCCGTCGCCGCGCGCGACGCGCATACCGACCAGGTCGAGACCTGGCTACGCATCGGTTCGGTGGCGGCACTGCTGGCGATCTTCCTGCTTGCCGGCTACGCGATCAGGGAATCGCGCCGCCGCTTCCTTGAGGTGGCGGTCGCCCAGGAGGAGTTGGTGCGCAAGAACGTCGCGCTCGGCAGAGAGATCGAGACACGTGAAAAGGCAGAATCCCAGATCCGCCAGATGCACAAGATGGAGGCGGTCGGCCAGCTTACAGGCGGCATCGCCCACGACTTCAACAACATGCTGGCGGTGATCATCAGCGCCATGAACCTCGCCCAGCGCAAGCTGGCGCGCGGCGAGCACGACATCGCACAATTCATCGACGCGGCGATCGATGCCGCGACCCGTGCCGCCAATCTGACGGCCCGGCTGCTCGCCTTCTCGCGTCAGCAGCCGCTGGCGCCGCAGATCGTCGACGCCAACCGCCTGCTGACCGGGATGTCCGACCTGATCCGTAGGGCACTCGGCGAAACCATCCGCATCGAAACGGTGCTGGCGGGAGGCTTGTGGAAAACCCATGCCGACCCGAGCCAGATCGAGAACGCCGTTCTCAACCTGGCCGTCAACGCCCGCGACGCCATGGGCGATGACGGCAAGCTGACCATCGAGACCGCCAACAGCCATCTCGACGACAGCTACGCCGCCGCCCATGCAGAAGTCGCGGCCGGCCAGTATGTGATGATCGCCGTCAGCGATACCGGTTCGGGCATGACCCCCGATGTCATGGCCAAGGCCTTCGAACCCTTCTTCACCACCAAGCCGGTCAACAAGGGCACCGGCCTTGGATTGAGCCAGGTGTTCGGCTTCGTCAAACAGTCGGGCGGCCACGTCAACATCTATTCCGAGCCCGGCGAAGGCACGACAATCAAGATCTACTTGCCGCGGTATTTCGGCGCCGAAGAGCCGGCCGTGCCCACCGGGCGCGGCGACAACTCCGCCGCACCGGTCGCCGAAACGATCCTTGTCGTCGAGGATGATGCCCGCGTGCGGGTCTCCACCACCGAGGCCATACGCGAACTCGGATACACCGTCATTGATGCCGCGAGTGGCGAGGAAGCGTTGCAGAAACTGGCGGAAAACCCGAAGGTCGCCCTGCTGTTCACCGACATCGTCATGCCCGTCATGAACGGCCGCAAGCTGGCGGAAGAGGCCGTTGCCCGCATGCCGCTGCTGAAGGTGATCTTCACCACCGGCTTCACCAGGAACGCCGTGGTCCACAACGGCGTGCTCGACCACGACGTGCATTTCCTCGCCAAGCCCTTCACCATCGAGCAACTGGCAGCGAAACTGCGTGACGTGCTTGGCACGACGCAGGTCGCAGCGGACTGATCACAATCGCTTCAGCCTGACGCAGCCGCGCGTCTCCAAAGGCCGGGATAGTCGACAACGAAGCCGTGCGGCGAGACGTTGAGGGTCTCGTCATAGCCGAACACCGGCGCGGCATAGGCATAGCGAACCGTGTCGAGACGCCGATAGGTCTGATCGAGGCGCACCAGGCTCAGTTCAGGGAAAGTCAGGTAGGCGGCCGGGGCAGGCGACGCTTCGCCGATCCCGAGGCCATACCGGCGGATCGCCAGCAGGTTCGATGCCGGTGTGAAGCCAAGATCGACGTCGACAAGACCGTCGACACCCTGCTGGACTTCGCCGTTCAGCGTCCACTGGCCGTTGAAATCGCGTTCGATCGCATAGTGCAGCTGGCGCGTGCCGAGAAAGCCTTCGACAAGCGCCGCCCGCGTGTGCCAGCCGGCATCGCAATTCACCCCGTAGGCGAGGCAGCACGGCTTGCCGTCCTGGATGAAGATGGCTTGTCCCTTGAGGCTGTGCCCGCCATCGGTCTGCGCAAGCAGACAGGCATCATGCCCCTCCACGTCCAGCCGATGCCAGAGGATCGAAGCCGTCATTGCTGTCATCGTCACCTCCTTCGAGTTCAAAACGATGATGTGTTCCTTCGCCCGCCAGGCCAATTGTGTTTCACCGCAGCGCACTCCAGCTGACATGCCCTGACAGAATCCGGCTCCCTGCCGGCAGAGGAAAATTGTTGCCTTGACATTCGCGGCTTCACGCCCGACTTCCTAGCGCATGACCCCGAAATCGAAGTCGATTTCGGAAAGGATCATGCGCAGAATCTAAAGTGCTACAGCGTCCTTTGCGCGTCCAAGAGGACGCGCGGCGCTGTAGTGTCGAGGAGACCAACTATGCCAGAGCCCCGACGATCGACGATCGATGCCGGAGAAGTGGAACGCTTTTCCGCCCTTGCCGCCGAATGGTGGAACCCGAACGGCAAGTTCCGTCCCCTGCACAAATTCAATCCGGTCCGGCTGGCCTATATCCGCGACCAGATAGCGACGCGCTTCGGCCGTGACCCACGCGCTGCAAGGCCTTTCGAGGGACTGCGCATCCTCGACATCGGTTGCGGCGGCGGACTTTTGTGCGAGCCGATGGCGCGGCTTGGCGCCGAGGTTGTGGGCGCGGATGCCTCCGAAACCAACATCGAAGTGGCCAAGCTGCACGCCGCCGAAGGCAATGTCAGCGTCGACTATCGCGCCACGACGGCCGAGGACCTTGCCGACGCCGGCGAGAAATTCGACGTCATCCTCAACATGGAAGTGGTCGAGCATGTCGCCGACATCGACCTGTTCGTCGCCAAATGCGGCGAGATGGTGCGGCCCGGCGGCATCATGTTCGTGGCCACCATCAACCGCACGCTGAAGGCGCTGGGCTTAGCCATCATCGGCGCCGAATATGTGCTGCGCTGGCTGCCGCGCGGCACCCACCAGTTCGGCAAGCTGGTGCGCCCGGAAGAGCTCGAAAAGGCGCTTGGCGGCGCCGGCCTGACCATCATCGACCGCACCGGCGTCACCTACAATCCGCTGGCCGACCGCTGGGCGCGGTCGAAGGACATGGACGTCAACTACATGGTCCTGGCGGAAAAAGGCTCGGTCTGATCTATTCAGA
>NZ_RZRA01000306.1:4754-5630 GCF_003998945.1 Mesorhizobium sp. M7A.F.Ca.CA.003.01.2.1
CCAGTAGATCAGCGCCTGGCCGGCATCGGACGTGCGCACGGCCTCGACCGAACCGATGACGATGGAATGCGTGCCGCGATCGATCATTTCATCGAGGCTGCAGTCGAATGCGGCCACCGCATCCGAAAGCAGCAAAGCTCCGGTCTTGAGCGTCACCCATTCGGCGCCCTCATAGCGGTCCTTGCCCTTGATGCCGCCGAAGCCGGAGAACCGCTCGGCCACGCGCTGATGCTGGGGGCCAAGCGAGTTGACGCCGAAATGCCGGTAGCGTTCGATCACCGGCCAGGTCGACGATGACCGGTTGACACAGGCGATCACCTTGGGCGGCTCGGCCGACAGCGAGACGACCGAAATGACCACCAGACCGGAGCGATCCTCGCCGGTGCCGGCGGTGATGACGCTAACATTGCCGACGATCAGCCGCATCGCGGCGCGAAAATCAGCTACATCGACGGCAGTCCCCTCGGATGTCTTCGGTTCGGTCATGGCTTGCTCCAGAGCACGATTCCAAAAAGGGAAAGGTCCTCGGAAAAGACCACGCTCAAACAAGAAGATAAAGCAGATCTGGATACAAATTCAGGTGAGATCGGCTCCAGGCGCGAAGGCAGTTCGGATCCCCTGCGACCGCTCACGCCTTCTGGCTTTGTGCCCTGGTGGTGATGAACACGCCGGCAGTGATGATGAGCGCGCCTGCCCAGGTCAGCAGTTGATAGTGCTCGCCGAGGAAGAGGGTTCCGGCAAACAGGCCGACGGCCGCCGCCACATAACCGATCTGGCTGAGATAGACCGGACCGCCGACCGCCTGCAGCCGGAAGAAGAACGCGAACATCGCCGATGCCGACGCAACCTGCGCGACGACGACCAGCGGCACGCCGC
>NZ_RZRA01000307.1:0-5605 GCF_003998945.1 Mesorhizobium sp. M7A.F.Ca.CA.003.01.2.1
GGTCGACACTGGCTCAGGCCGATCCGCCGCAATCCGCCAAGCAACGGCTTATCGACAAGGTCTGCAACCTGATCCAGGCGCATGCCGACCAGAATGGTTTGCCCAGGGATTTCTTCGCCCGGCTGATCTGGAAGGAGAGCCGTTTCGATCCCAACGCCGTCAGTCCCGTCGGCGCCGAAGGCATTGCCCAGTTCATGCCGGGAACCGCCAAGATGCGCGGGCTTGCCAATTCCTTCGACATCAATCAGGCGATCCCGGCTTCGGCGAAATATCTCGCCGAAATGAAAACCGGCTACGGCAATCTCGGCCTGGCGGCCGCCGCCTACAATGCCGGCGAGAGCCGGGTGTCGCGCTGGCTCAGTTCCGGCGGTTTCCTGCCGATGGAAACCGAAAGCTATGTCTTCGACATCATGGGCGAACCAGCCGACAAGTTCACCGACCGAGCCTATGCCGGAAGGGTCGAACCGCTCGACGCTAAGGCGGATTTTGCCGTCGCTTGCCGAAAACTGCCGGTGATCATGTCGCGGACCGTGGCGATGGCCTCGATCAACGTAAAGCCGTGGGGCATCCAGGTGGCCGGCAATTTCCGCCGCAGTGCCGCGATCAACCAGTGGCTCAGGATAAGGAGCCGGTTCCCGGCCCTGCTCAACGGGCACGATCCAGTGGTCAGCCGGGTGCGCACGCCGATCGGCCGGCGGGGTATCTATGCGGTCAGGATCGGTGTCGACCACCGCGCCGATGCAAACGTCATCTGCCAGAAATTGCAAAGCATCGGTGGGGCATGCGTGGTGGTGCGCAACCGGTGATTTGACCCCTGCCGGCAGGGTATTTTGTCTGAGAGAGGCATTTAGAAAGCGACAGCCGTGACGTCGCATCCACCAAGGATTTCAGCTATGGCGGCGGTCATCTTACCAGGAGCGACAGCCCCTGCCTTTGACAAGCCGCGTGGGCACAACATGTTCGATGGATACATTATCTGCGGCACACCGAGGACCGGAAGCACGCTGCTGTGCAAGCTCCTGGCGTCCACCAAGACCGCCGGCGATCCACATTCGTTTTATCGGCGCCAGGACGTGGTGGAGTGGGCCGAAGAGTGGAAGCTGCTCGATCGCGCCGCGATGAGCGAGCGCGAATTCGATGCCGCTTACCTCAATGCTACGATCGCCGCTGGCAAGGGTGGGACCGGCCTCTTCGGTCTCCGCTTGATGCGCGAAAATCTGGATGAGCTTTCGGCGATCCTCGGCCGGATTTTCCCAAAACTGTCATCCGACAGAGCACGGTTCGAAAGAGCATTCGGCAATGTTCTCTACATACACCTCTCGCGGGAGGACAAGCTTGCGCAGGCTGTCTCCCTGATCAAGGCAGAGCAGACCGGTCTTTGGCATATCGCTCCCGACGGCACCGAGATCGAAAGGGTCGCACCGCCGAAAGAGCCCCAATATGATTTCGAGCGGATCAGGCGTGAGGTCGAGGTACTCGAGACCTATGATGCGGCATGGAACATTTGGTTCGCTGAGCAAGGCATAACCCCGCTTCGGGTTGGCTACGAGCGCCTTTCGAGCAATCCGGCGGCGACGTTGCTAGGCATCTGTGAAGTCTTGGATGTCCAAGCACCAGACGCCGAAGATGTAAGGCCCGGCGTCGCAAAGCTCTCCGACGACACCAGCCTCGACTGGATGCGCCGCTATCGCCTCGACGCAGCCGCCTGATGCATCGATGGAGGCAGGCTAGGCCGTCTTGGCCACCACGGTCTCGCTGAGCCAGGTGCCGATCTTGGTGCCCAGTCGGTCGGGCGAAACGGGCTTCGGCAGATAGTCGTCCATGCCCGATTCGATGCACTTGTCGCGATCGCCCTTCAGCGCATGCGCGGTGACGCCGATGATCGGAATGTGGGTGCCCGTCGAGGTCTCCATGGCCCGGATCGCGCGGGTCGCTTCGTAGCCATTCATCTCCGGCATCGAGACGTCCATCAGGATCAGCTTGGGGCGCAGCGCCCGGTACATCTCGACCGCCGTGCGGCCGTTGCCGGCGATGCGGTAGCTCAAGCCCAAGCCATTGAGGATCTGGCCGAAGACCAGCTGGTTCACGTCGTTGTCCTCGGCAATCAGGATGTCGATCGGTCCGTTCGGCGTGGTTGTCGATTCCGGTGCTGCCGCGACTGGCAGCGCCGGGCCGCGGATGACGGTAAAGGCAGGCGGCGCTGCCGGGGGAGCCTGGACGATCGGTTCGCGGACAAACTGCGCCTTGCCGACCTGCGAACGGGCCTTCTGCACGACCGAAATAACGGTGCCGAGCAGGACCGCAGAGCGCGCCGGCTTCGTCAAATGCGCGGCAATGCCGAAGTCGATGATCATCTTGCCGAAATCGACCTGGTCGACCGAGGTCAGCAACACCACCGGGATGGAGGACAGCCGGCTGTCGGAAGCAATTGCCCTGGCGACGTCGGCGCCGTTCATGCCGGGCATCTGGTAGTCGAGGATGATGCAGTCGACGGCGGCGCCCAACTGAAAGGCGCGATCGAGGAAGGCCAGGCCGACGGCGCCGCTTTCGGCGGCGGCACAGTCGAAGCTCCAGCTTCTGAGCTGCTCGAGCAGGATTTCGCGGTTGACCGGATTGTCATCGATGACCAGCACGCGCGCGCCGGTGACGTCGACCGGCACGATCTCGTCGCGCGCCGCGGCCTGATGCGCGGGCAGCGGCACCGCGAACCAGAACACCGAGCCGCGGCCGATCTCGCTCTCGACGCCGATCTTGCCTGCCATCAGGTCGACGAGGCGTGCTGCGATGGCCAAGCCCAGCCCCGTGCCCTCGTGACGGCGGGTGGACGAGCCGTCGACCTGCGCGAATTTTTCGAACACGTTCTGCAGTTTCTCGGCCGGTATGCCGATGCCGGTGTCCTCGACGCGGATCTTGAGCTGGACCACGTCGTTGACGATCTCGCCGCCGACGTCGATCAGCACGTGACCCTTCTCGGTGAACTTCACTGCGTTGCCGAGCAGGTTGGTGATGATCTGCCGGAACCGGCCGGCGTCGCCGACGACATGGGCCGGCAGGCGCGGATCGACGCGCACGATCAGTTCGAGGTTCTTTTCGGCGACGCGCGCCGAGACCAGCGTCGCCACGTCCTCGACCGCCTCGGAAAGGCGGAAGGGAGCAGGGTCGAGGGTGAGCTGGCCAGCATTGATCTTGGAGAAGTCGAGGATGTCGTTGATGATGGTGAGCAGCGCGTTGCCGGACTTCACGATAACGTCGGTGAAGGTCTTTTGGCGTGGGGTCAGATCGGTCTTGGCCAGCAGTTCGGCCATACCGAGCACACCGTTCATCGGCGTGCGGATCTCGTGGCTCATATTGGCCAGGAATTCCGATTTGGCGCGGTCGGCGGCCTCGGCCTTGAACAGGGATTCGGCGGATTCGGCAAAGGCGCGGCGGATCGCCACTTCCATCGGGCGGAAGATCCAGAAGGCGACGATGGCAAGGGCCGCGAACAGGATGCCGCTGGCCCACAACAACAGCCTGTCGCTGGAGGCATCGGCCAGATGGCGCTCATCATCCATGGCGGTGCGGACGCGAACCAGCATGGGTTGGGCGAACAGGTCATTCTGGTTGCGGATTTCGCGATAGCTCCACTCGTCGACCTTCTGCGCCACCGACATCAGGTTGAAATTGCGCACCATGTCGCGCGGCGACCAGAACAGATCGCCGTTAACTGAAGCGGATTGGAGTTCGTCGACGGTTTTGATCGACAGCCGCGGCTTGATCGCCGCAAGCTGGGCGGTCAGCGTCTCGATCTCGCCGGTCAGGCGCTCCGAATGGCCGCGCGCCGATGTGGTCAGGGCATCGCGTGTCTCCGCCCGCCAGGCGGTGCCGGTCGTCTCGGCAAAGCTGGTCGCGTTGCGCAGGTCTCGGGTGAAGATGACGAGATTGCTGCTCAGCGCATCGATGTCGCGGCGAAAGGAATTGACGCGATCAAGCGCAATCACGATGCCGGCGGAAGCCAGCGCGAAGATCAGCAACCCTGAAATATAGCGGATCCGGACCGACCGGATGAAGGACGAATATTCAGGCATGCGCAACCCCAACACATACGCACCATTTTAATGGCCGGGATTACGCTTCATTTACATTAAAATTTCGTTCGTTCGGGCAGGCGAGCCGTGCGAGCCGCCGGATGGACAGCGCGCCTAGGCCGCGTCCACGACGAGGGCGCGGATGCGGCCACTCACCGGGCCTTCCCCGAACCGTTTCCCAAGGGCATTCGCCACGTATCGCGTCACCTCCTCCAGCGAGCCACCGCGCGCCTCGATCTCGACCCGCAGGGGCGTGCCCTGGCAATAGGCCGTGGCCGCCTCATATGGCGAGGAAGCGGCGCTGACGGCATCCAGCGGCTCTATGGTAATGTTACGGAAGCCGGCGGCATGCAGGTCGGCGCGGATGACGTCCGCATCGTGATAGCCATGCGGTGTCCTTGCCATGAAGCGAGGCGGATCGGCCGGGAAAAAATGGCCGAGCGCCCGCGTCACCTCATCGGCAAACTCGTTCTCTTCGATGGCACCCCAGACGTTGAACAGGAAGTGTCCGCCCAGCCGCATCACGCGCCGAACTTGCCCGTAGGCGCCCACCCGATCGGGGAAGAACATCGCGCCAAACTGGCAGGCCACGGCGTCGAACTGTGCGTCCTCGAAGGGCAGCGCCTGAGCATCGGCCTGCTGCCAGGTGATGCGAGGATCGTCCACCATCCGCGTGCGTGCGTGGTCGAGCATGGGCTGGTTGAGGTCGGTGACCACGATGCGCGCTTGCGCCGGCAGCTTTGCTGCGAGCGCACGTGTCACCACACCGGTGCCCGCCGCCACTTCGAGCACCGATTGCGGCCCGAGCTTCGACACCCGCTCCGCCAGATCCCGCGCATATGGCTCGAAGATCAGCGGCACCATCGCCCGGTCGTAGATCTCGGGAATGGAACCGCTGAACAGCTTGTCGGTGGTCGACATGGCATCCTCCAACTCTTATCCGCACCGCGTGCTTGCCGTGCGGATGTCAATCCTCTGCCTCGGCAGGCTTCCGCTCAAGTTCTATTTCAGAACCGGCCGGCGGGGACGTGCGTGCAATCAGCTCGATGTTCCGGCTGGCACCAACCTTAGCTGTTACGCGCCGCCACGAATGTCGCCGCTTCTTTCAGCAACTGGGCATCGTCGCCATAGGGCTCAAGCAGCGCATGCGCCTGTTGGACGAGGCCGTGCAGCTGGCCGCGTGCCCAATTTGCACCATGCAAGGCCACCAGCGTCGCCTTGCCGGCGGCGGCGTCCTTGCCGGTCGCCTTGCCCATCTGGCTGGCGTCGGCGGTCAAATCGAGCAGGTCGTCGGCAAGCTGGAAGGCAAGACCGATCGCCGAGCCGAATTCGGCCAGCCGCTCGCGGTCATCGGCCGGGGCGCCGGCGATGAGGGCGCCTGCCTCGCAGGCGAAGCGGATCAGCGCGCCGGTCTTCATCGCCTGCAGCCGGATGATGCCGGCCTCGTCCGGCGGCGTCTGTTCGGCTTCGAGATCGAGCTTCTGGCCGCCGACCATGCCGCCTGCTCCGGCGGCGCGGGCAAGCGCCAGCACCAGGGC
>NZ_RZRA01000308.1:0-5598 GCF_003998945.1 Mesorhizobium sp. M7A.F.Ca.CA.003.01.2.1
GGCATGATGTAGGGCACATAGCCCATCTTGGCGCCGAAAACCGTGGTCACCAGCGGCTTGGAGTCCTCCTGGTCGACGATGGCGAGAATGGCGGTCGAGTGCGTGTGGTCGACGAATTTGTGCGGCAGGAAGGCATGCAGCAGCGTCTCGACCGACGGGTTGGGCGAGGACGGATCGATGAGGGTGACGCGTTGCAGGGCAACCATGTCCTCGTCGGCCAGCCTGTTCAGCGCGCGCGCCTTGAGCAGCGGCTTGAGCTTGACCGCCGGCAGGCCCTGCGGCTCGATGACGCCCATGTCCCAGCCGCTGCCCTTGACGCACAGCACGTCCCACTGGTCGCCGACGAGGTCGGTTGCCGTCGTCTTGCAAGAGGTGTTGCCGCCGCCATGCAGGACCAGCCGTGGTTCGCCGCCGAGCAGCCGGGTCGTGTAGACGCGCAGCGCCAGGTCGCGGCCGACACCCTTTTTCGCGTAGTCTGCGACGAGTTTTTCGGCTGCTTCGTCATTCCACAAATTCTTCATGTTCGCTTCGTCCGGTTGTTTGTCTTTGATGGTGAAACAGCAATGCCGCGACGCTTTGATGACAATGCGCCGGCGACGGAGAGGGGATTTCCTAGGAGGCCTTTTCTGTCGTGGCAGCCGCATGATCCAGGAGCCGCTGCGCCATGTGTGCGCCGACCACCAGATGCGTGCAAAGGCCGCCGGCGATCGCCGCGAGCAGCGGTTCGAACTTGCTGTCCTCCTGCACCACCACCAACCGCCTGGCGATGGCGCGCAGCGAGGCAAGCTCGGCGGAGATCACCCGCCTGTTATAACTGCAGTCGAGCACCTTGCCCTCGGCGTCTATGATCTGCCCGGCAATCACGCCGGCAGCGCCTTGGCTGCGCAGATCCGCCATTTCGCTTGGCGTCAGCGCGCCGCATTTGACCAGATGGCTGTCGGCGTCGACCGCGCCGACCGAGTATAACGCCAGGTCGCATTCGCCGACACCCGACAATTGTTCCCGGATCACCGGCTCGGCACGCAGCGCACGCGCAAGTTCTTCCGTAGACAGCACCAGCGGCGCGTAGAAATTGAGCCCTTTGGCGTTGAGCCGCCGCGCGATTTCCATAGTGCATTGGTCGGGGCGATAGGAATAGGGCGCGCCGAGATTGCCGCAGAGCTGCACCACCGTGACATCCTGCAGGTCGGCATAGGACATGACGTCGGCAATCATATAGACGGTGCGGCCCCAGGCGACGCCGATGCGGTCGCCCTTCTTGACCAGTTCGAGAAAGACGCTCGCCGCCAGCACGGCGATTTCCGTCGACGGGTCGGCAATATGATCATTCTCCGGCGCGATCCAGACGGCGTCGAGGCTCAGCGCATCCTCGAGCTTGCGCGCCAGCACGTCGTCGGTGAAAAGCTGGGTCGAAGTCGAGATGTTGACGATGCCGGTCTCGCGCGCCTTGCGCAGGTACATGGCGACCGAGGCACGGGAAATGTTAAGCTGGCTCGCCACCTGGTCCTGCCGCAGGCCATGGGCATAGTAGAGCCAGGCGGCCTTGTGGATGAGTTGTTCTGCCGGTCGGATCGCCATGCCGTCTCCTCAGCTGACATTATTCACGGCTCTCGACAAAAGTCAAACTGGGCAGAGGTATGCGATGCTCCCGCTTGCGCCGAATCTGGTTCATCATTGTGCCGAATGCGCTCTGTCGTGGCATCGTTTGTGGTGACGCGGCCCGAGCCTGTGATTAGAACGTCTGAAAGAAAATCGCGGGGAGCATGGGATGGGCAATCCTTACGAACAGGATCTCGACAAGAACGCGGCCAACCATCAGCCGCTGACGCCGCTCACCTATCTGGAGCGCGCGGCCAAGACCTATCCCGACCATATCGCCATCATCCATGGCCGCCAGCGCATCGACTATCGCACTTTCTGGCAGCGGTCGCTGAAGCTTGCCTCGGCCCTTCAGAAGCGCGGCATCGGCAAGGGCGACACCGTCACCGTCATGCTGTCAAACACGCCGCCGATGCTGGAGGCGCATTTCGGCGTGCCGATGACCAAGGCGGTGCTGCATTCGCTCAACACCCGCCTCGATGCGGCGGTCATCGCTTTCCAACTCGATCATGCCGAGACCAAGCTGCTGATCGTCGACCGCGAATTCTCCGGCGTCGTCAAGCAGGCCCTGGAACTGGCCAGGGTCAAGCCGCTGGTCATCGACTATGACGATCCCGAATACGCCGCCGACGCGCCGTACCCAAAGGGCGAGCGGGTAGGCTCACTGGACTATGAGGCATTTGTCGCAGGCGGCGACGCGGACTTCGCCTGGTCGATGCCCGACGACGAGTGGGATGCGATTTCGCTCAACTACACGTCCGGAACGACGGGCAATCCGAAGGGCGTCGTCTACCACCATCGCGGTGCGGCCCTGATGGCCTACACCAACACCATCCATGCCGGCATGGCCAAGCACGCGGTCTATTTGTGGACGCTGCCGATGTTCCACTGCAATGGCTGGTGCTTTCCCTGGACGCTCGCCGTCCAGGCCGGCACCCATGTCTGTCTGCGCTGGGTGCGGCCGAAGCCGATCTACGATGCGATCGCCGATCAGGGCGTCACCCATCTGTGCGGCGCGCCGGTCGTCATGTCGGTGCTGATCAATGCCAGGGACGAGGACAAGCGCGCATTTCCGCAGACGGTCACTTTCAACACGGCTGCAGCACCCCCGCCGGAAGCCGTGCTGTCGGGGATGGCGGATGCCGGCTTTGCCGTCACCCATCTCTACGGCCTGACCGAGACCTATGGCCCGGCGGTCGTCAACGAATGGCACGGCGCCTGGGATGATCTCGAAAAGGGCGAGCGCAGCGCCAGGAAGGCGCGGCAGGGCGTGCGCTATGCAGCGCTCGAAGGCCTGACGGTCATGGACCCCGAGACGATGCGGACGACACCGGCCGACGGCGAGACAATCGGCGAGGTCATGTTCCGCGGCAACATCGTCATGAAAGGCTACCTGAAAAACCGCAAGGCGAGCGACGAAGCCTTCGCCGGCGGCTGGTTCCATTCCGGCGATCTCGGCGTCATGCACCCCGATGGCTACATCCAGCTCAAGGACCGCTCCAAGGACATCATCATCTCCGGTGGCGAGAACATTTCCTCTATCGAGGTCGAGGACGCGCTCTACAAGCACCCGTCGGTTGCCTCTTGCGGCGTCGTCGCCAGGCCCGACGACAAATGGGGCGAAGTGCCTGTTGCCTATGTCGAGCTGAAACCCGGCAAGGTCGCGACCGAAGCCGAGATCATCGATCACTGCCGCGCGCTGCTTGCCCGGTTCAAAGTGCCGAAGGCGGTCATCTTCGCCGAAATCCCGAAAACCTCGACCGGCAAGATCCAGAAATTCCGGCTACGCGAGATGGCCAAGGGGGCTTAGCTGCATCGCCACCCATGCTTCGCCTCGACAATTTGTCGCGGGCTTCGTCATCCTAGGGTGTAGCAGTCGCGAGCGACGTCGCGGAAACCCTGGAGCTGCTCCGCAGCCCAAGGGATCCATGCCGTCACCTTGCGGCCGAGCTCCGACAGTCGAGAATGGCGGCTGCAGGCTACAGCTCGCTGACCGGTGTAAACCTGTTGATCCGTCGCACTCTTTGACCAACGTCGCGGCATGGATCCTAGGGTCTGCGCCGCGTCGCTTCGCTCCTTGCTTCGCCCTAGGATGACGAATTCATCAGGGCCAGCCGCTAACGGCGATCGTCGATTCCACCTTCTCACTGTCACCATCTGTCACCATTCGTACGTGTATACCGAATCCGCATTGACAGGTCCTTCTTTTCGATTTACGAGTGATGAAAATCAAAATTCGTCACTCGTAAATCGATAGAGGATCATGTCCGAAGCCGCCACCATAGTCGCCGAAGCCGCCCGACAGGAAAATGTAACGCGCATTCTCGATTGCGCCGAGCGCCTGTTCCGGCACTATGGCTACGGCAAGACCAATGTCGCCGACATTGCGCGTGAGCTCGGCATGTCGCCGGCCAACATCTACCGTTTCTTCGCCTCCAAGGTCGAAATCCACCAGGCCGTCTGCGGCCGGATGCTCGGCGCCAGCTACAAGATGGCCTACGAGATTTCGCGCCTGCCGATCAGCGCCGAGGAGCGGCTCCGGCGCTACGTGCATGCGCAATACAAGATGACGATGGAGGTCATGCTCGACGACCAGAAGGTCCACGAGATGGTCATCGTCGCCCTCGAACGGGATTGGGGTGTGATCGACAAGCATGTCGACAGCATTCACGACCTGTTCGCGGAAATCATTCGTGACGGGATCGAGGCCGGTGAGTTCAGAAAACAGGATCCGGTTATCGCGTCTCGCTGTTTCGGCGCCGCGACCGTCATCCTGTGTCATCCGCAGATGGTGGCGCAATGCCTTGCCAAGACCAACCGGGCAATGCCTGACGACCTCGTCGACTATGCAATCAAGGCCTTGAAGTAGCCTCCGCCCGCCGGGCGCCGGTTTCAACGATTCATCTCCATTTCGGGAGTACGCGCGTGTCTTCGTTCAGTTCAATCATCGGCAGGTTGCCCGCTGTAGGCCCGGTGCTGCTTGTCACCGCCACTCTCGGGCTTGCCGGCTGCAGCCAGGAAAAAACCGAAGTCAAGGATATCATCCGCCCGGTCAAGGTTGTCGAGATCGCGAAGGTACATGACACCCGCACGCTCTCCTATTCCGGGTCGGTGAGGGCCCGCACCGAGAGCGCTCTGGCATTCCGCGTCAATGGCAAGATCACCGAGCGCCTCGTCGATATCGGCCAGCATGTGGCCTCGGGCGATGTGCTCGCCCGCATCGATCCCATTGACTACGACCTTTCGGTCAAGAGCGCGCAGGCAGCGCTCGATGCCGCCGAGCGGCAGGTCGAGACCGTGGAACTCGCCCGCAAGCGTGCCGAGCAGCTTTTTGCCAAGAATTTTGCCCCGAAATCACAGCTCGAACAGGCGACCTTGACCTATGACCAAGCGGTCGCCACCCGTGATTCCGCCCTTTCGACACTGGCTCAGGCGAAGAACCAGGTCGGTTATACCGATCTCAAGGCCGACAGGGATGGCATCGTCACCACGGTCAGCGCCGACGTTGGCCAGGTGGTCGGTTCCGGCACGCCGGTTGTCACTGTCGCTGTCGACGGCGAAAAGGAAGTGCTGATCGCCGTCCCCGAAATGGAAATCGCCGAATTCAAGCCGGGCAAGGCGGTCAAGGCGGGCTTCTGGTCCGACGATGCGCTGGCGCTCGACGGCAAGGTCCGCGAAGTCGCCGGCAGCGCCGATCCGCAATCACGCACCTTTGCCGTCCGCGTCAGCCTGCCCAACGATCCGCGTGTGCTGCTCGGCATGACCGCCAGCATCGAAGCCACGGCGGCCAATGAGCGGCAGCTGGTCTCGATCCCCCTGAGCGCACTGGCCGAGCAAGGCACCCAATCGATCGTCTGGACCGTCGATCGTGGCGCCGACACCGTTCATGCTCGTCCGATCAAGGTTGCCGAGTTCGCCGCCGATGGCGTGCGTGTCGCGGAGGGTTTGAAACCCGGCGATGTCGTGGTCGCCGCCGGCACGCAATTCATGACCGAGAAC
>NZ_RZRA01000309.1:0-5596 GCF_003998945.1 Mesorhizobium sp. M7A.F.Ca.CA.003.01.2.1
TCCACCCCCGGCCCCGATCACCGAACATCACGTATCCGCTCTCCGTCACCGCCAGCGTGTCTTCCAGCTTGATGAAGCCCCGTGTCGGGTGAAGCATGGTCGTCTCCACCGACAGCACCATGTTCTTCTCCAGCGGTTTGGCCGCATAGGTGCCTTCATAGGTCACCGGGTGGTTGGTCATCAGGAACGGCGCCTCGTGCGTGATCAGCCCCATGCCATGGGCGAAGAAATCCGTGTAGGGCGCGACCTTCGAAGCCTTCAGCACGCCCTCGGCATGCGAAATCATGTCGCCGCCCAGCGTGCCCGCTTTGACTTTTGAAAAGGCCGCCTGCTGCACCGTCTCGACCTCGGCCAGCAGATCTTCCAGCTCGGCATCCGGTTCGCCGAGAATGCCCATCCGGCAGAGGTCGCCTATATAGCCGTGATAATTGCCGCCGGAATCGATTGACAGCACCTCGCCTTTTTTCCACGCCTGCGGTGAAGCGGCGCGGTTGTGGCTGGCACCCAGCGTCAGCAGGCAATATTCGAAATGGATGCCGCGATTGGTTTCCTCGCGCCGCAGCTGCTCGATGATCTCGCTTTTAGTCGTGCCTTCACGCGCCCAGGCAATGGTCGCCAGCATGGAATCGGTGATCAGTTCGGAGGCCGTGCGCAGCTTCTCCAGCTCCGCATCGGTCTTGATGGCGCGCATGCGCTCCAGCATGTCGGTCGCATCGATCAGCCTGGCATCCGGCAACGCCTTGCGGATCAGCGTATAGGCGTCCGATGGCAGGAAGCCAGGCTCGATGCCGATGCGCGCGCCGGCCTTGCCGATCTTCTGCAGGTGCTCGACCGCAAGGTTGGCGGCGTCGAGCGTGCCCCAGCAGGCGGCGTGCAGCGTCGGCGTCCAGAACGGATTGTTCTGGTGCTCGCCGCCCTCCATGCGGTTGCCGATATAGGCGGCATGGTCCGGCCCGCCCTTTTCGTACACGACGATCGGCAGGTACCGGCTGTGGCCGATCGCATCCATGGCGGCGAAGAAGATGAACTTGTAACCGCCCAGCAGGTATTGCGTGTTGTGCTTGGAGGTGGCGAGCAGCACATCGATGCCGGCCTCCTCCATCAGCCGGTCGACCCTTGCCTGGTCGAACGGGATATTGCCGACGGCATTCTTGCCCGGAGCAATGTTCATCTCTCTCTCCCTGAATTGCCTGGGACCGCCGGCCGTTCCGCTCGCGATCCCCTGGCCATGACTCAAATCTGCACCATTTTGCCCGTTCTGGTCCAGCCAGAAATAGGGCAAACAGCACCGTTCCATGTCATCATACCTTTGTCCGTCGCATATCCCATCAATTTGGTCCTACCAGATTGACGTGATAGAAGCGCATATTCCAAACTGGTCCAGCGGACGAAAATTTCAAAGCCAAGCGAGGATGCGCCAATTCCGTCTCTGGCGAAACCCTCGGCAAGGCTCATAATCGCCGCCGCAAGGATGCTGGCGGGCTTGCCGGCGTTCGAGGGGTATTGGCGCGCCCAACCGGGTCGCGGAGAGGACGGAGTTCGATCATGTCAGGTTTCACGATTTCCAGGCGCACGATGCTTTCCGGCTCGGCAATGCTGCTGGCCTCCACCGCCATGCCGACACCGGGCTGGGCGCAGACGCCGAAGAAGGGCGGGCGGCTTGTGCTTGCCGCCGATTCCGAACCGCGCAACCTCAACCCGGCGATCGTCGCTTCCAACGGCGTCTTCTTCATCTCCAGCAAGATCGTCGAAACGCTGGCCGAAGCCTCCTACGACGGCAAGGACGGACTCGCGCCAAGGCTGGCGCTGAGCTGGGAGGGTGCCGCCGACGGGCTCTCGGTGACGTTCAAACTGCGCGACGGCGTCAAATGGCATGACGGCAAGCCGTTCACCTCCGCCGACGTGGCCTTCTCGGCGCTGCAGATCTGGAAGCCGCTGCAGAACCTCGGCCGCACCGTGTTCAAGGACCTGGCCAGCGTCGAGACCCCCGACGATCTCACCGGTGTGTTCAAATTCGCCAAGCCGACGCCGTTCCAGCTGATCCGCAACGCGCTGCCGGCGCTGAGCAGCGTGGTGCCGAAGCACATCTACGAGGTCGGCAAGATCGAGGACAACCCGGCCAACAACGCGCCCATCGGCACCGGACCGTTCAAATTCGGCGAGTACAAGGCCGGCCAGTATTACCGGCTGACCAAAAACACCGACTACTGGGGCAAGGACGAGCCCTATCTCGATGAGATCATCTATCAGGTGCTGCCGGATCGCACGTCCGCGGCCAGCGCGCTGGAGGCCGGAGAGATCCAGCTGGCGGCCTTTTCCGCCGTGCCGCTGGCCGACCTCGACCGCATCTCGAAAGTGCCGGGGCTGAAAGTGATCACCAAGGGTTACGAAGGGCTGACCTATCAACTCGTCGTCGAGATCAATCATCGCCGCAAGGAACTGGCCGACGTCAAAGTGCGGCAGGCGATCGCACATGCCATCGACAAGGATTTCGTCGTCAAGACGGTGTTCCTCGGCTATGCCGCGACAGCCACCGGCCCGGTGCCGAAGAACGATCCACAATTCTACACCGCCGATGTGCCGACCTATGCCTTCGACGTCGCCAAGGCCAACGCGCTGCTCGACGAAGCCGGCTACAAGAAAGGCCCGGACGGCAAGCGCTTCACGCTGAAACTGCTGCCTGCGCCCTATTTCAACGAGACAAAACAGTTCGGCGACTATCTGCGCCAGGCGCTCGCCGCCATCGGCATCGACGCTGAGCTGGTCAACAACGACTCGGCCGCGCACATCAAGGCGGTCTACACCGACCACGCCTTCGATCTCGCGGTCGGTCCGCCGGTGTTCCGCGGCGATCCGGCGATCTCGACCACCATCCTGGTGCAGAGCGGCATTCCGGACGGCGTGCCGTTCTCCAACCAGGGCGGCTACAAGAACGATGCGCTCGATGCGCTCATCGCCAAGGCATCGGAGACGCTCGACGCATCAGCCCGCACCGACCTCTACAAGGAATTCCAGAAGGCGGTGGCTGCCGACCTGCCGCTGATCAACGTCGCCGAATGGAGTTTCATCAGCGTCGCGCGAGACACCGTCGGCAACATCGCCAACAACCCGCGCTGGGCGGTGTCGAACTGGGCGGACACGTATTTGGAATCGTGACAGAATTGCGCGGATGAAAATTCGCGAAATCATCGTAGGCTTTGAGTTCTACGAGGCCCCCCTCTGTCCTACCGGACATCTCCCCCTCAAGGGGGGAGATTGGCCGCTTGTCTGTCCCGCGAATTCTTCAACGTTGGAGATTGGCGAAGCCAAAAGAGACAGCCGATCTCCCCCCTTGAGGGGGAGATGTCCGGCAGAACAGAGGAGGGTGCCTAGGCGCGGTCCTAATCAACGTATCGCCAACCCATCGACGCCCCCATGAACCGCGCCCTCACCCTTCTCCGCCGCCGCCTCGTCGGCAGCATCTTCGTGCTGCTGATCGTCGTCATCGGCACGTTCCTTTTGCTCGAGGCCGCCCCCGGCGACGCCGTCGACGCCTACATCGTCTCGACCGGCGGCGACGCCGGCATGATCGAATTGCTGCGTCATCGCTGGGGCCTCGACCAGTCGGAGCTGACGCGGCTGGCTAACTACCTCTGGGCGCTGTTGCATCTCGACCTCGGCCAGTCGGTGACCTTCTCCCGACCGATCCGCGATGTGATCCTCGAACGCCTGCCCAACACGCTGCTGTTGATGGTCAGCGCCACCGCGCTCTCCTTCGGGCTCGGCTCGGCACTCGGCATCTATGCCGGCGCCCGGCCGGGCAGTTTCCGCGACCGCTTCCTGTCGATCGGCTCGCTGGCGCTCTATGCCGTGCCGGGTTTCTGGCTCGGACTGGTGCTGATCGTCGTCTTTGCCGTCGACCTGCGCTGGCTGCCGATCGGCGGCATCGAGACCCTGGCTTCCGACAAGACCGGCCTTGACCGCGCAGCCGACATCGCCGTCCATCTTATCCTGCCTGTTTCGGCCCTCGGCTTCATCTACCTGGCGCTCTATCTGCGCATGATGCGCGCCGGCATGGCCGAGGTCTGGCGGCAGGATTTCGTCTTGGCCGCGCGCGCCAAGGGATTATCACGCCGCCGCATCGTGCTCGCCCACGTC
This sequence comes from Mesorhizobium sp. M7A.F.Ca.CA.003.01.2.1, assembly GCF_003998945.1. Lineage (NCBI taxonomy): Bacteria > Pseudomonadati > Pseudomonadota > Alphaproteobacteria > Hyphomicrobiales > Phyllobacteriaceae > Mesorhizobium > Mesorhizobium sp. M7A.F.Ca.CA.003.01.2.1. Next base: position 4,138 of record NZ_RZRA01000309.1, read on the forward strand.
GCCCGCAATGCACTGCTGCCGCTGGTCACCATGCTCGGCCTGCAGTCGGCGCAGATGCTCGGCGGCAGTGTCGTCATCGAGAGCGTCTTTTCCGTGCCCGGCCTCGGCCGGCTGGCGCAGGAGGCAGTCGCCTCCCGCGATACGCCGCTTCTGCTCGGCATTATTCTCACCAGCGCCGTCCTGGTCATTGTCATCAACCTTGCCGTCGACATCGCCTATGCCTTCCTCGACCCGCGCGTCGGCGCCTGCGAGGCCGGCGCATGAGTGCCCTCCGCCGCTTTCTGCGCACGCCCGAGGCGGTCGCCGGCGCCATCCTCCTGGCGGCGCTGATCGCCATGGCACTGTCGGCGTCGCTGCTGTTCCCCGGCGATCCGCAAGCGATTGCCGGGCCGGCGCTGCTGCCGCCGTTCCAGGACTGGTCGCTCCCGCTTGGCACCGATCGGCTTGGCCGCGACGTGCTGGCCGAGCTTTTTCATGGCGCCCGCACATCGCTGGCTGTCGGGATCGCCGCCGCGGCCGCCGCACTTGTCGTCGGGGCAGTGGTCGGCACATTGGCCGGCTTTGCCGGCGGCCTCGTCGACGAGGTGCTGATGCGCATCACCGACGCCTTCCAGACCGTGCCGAGTTTCCTGCTGGCACTGGCCTTCGTCAGCGTCGTCGGACCGTCGCTCGGCATCGTCGTGATCGCCATCGCGCTCGGCACCTGGACCGGACCAGCCCGTGTCGCCCGCGCGGAAGTCCTCTCCATTCGCGAACGCGATTATGTCGCCGGCGCCAGGGTCATCGGCATGCACCCGCTGGCGATCGCCTTTCGCGAGGTGCTGCCCAATGCCTTGCCGCCGGTGCTGGCGATGTCGTCGGTGATCGTCGCCGCGGCGATCCTCACCGAGGCGGCCTTGTCGTTCCTCGGCCTGGGCGATCCCAACCGGGTCACCTGGGGCGGCATGATTGCCGAAGGCCGCGCTGTCCTGCGCACCGCGCCCTTCCTGTCGATCGTCCCGGGCATAGCGCTGGTGCTGACCGTGCTCGGCGTCTATCTCGCCGGTGAAGGCATTGTCGAGACGACGGCGGTCAGGAGAGGCCTGTCGTGACCGCGCTGGCTTCGATCCGCGACCTGACGGTGACCTACCGCCGCGACGGCAGCGAGGTGGCGGCGCTGAAGGATGTCAGCCTCGATATAGAGGCTGGCGAGCGCTTGGCCATCATCGGCGAAAGTGGCTCGGGCAAGAGCACGCTGGCGCTGGCGATTGCCGGGCTGTTGCCGGCAAGCACCAAGACTGAAGGAAAGATCGATTGGTTCCTACCGTCGGCGTTGGGCGCCAAGGCACCTCCCTCTGTCCTGCCGGACATGTCCGGCAGGACAGAGGGGGGCCTCGTAGAGCACAGACCGCAAAAGCTCTTCACCAGATCAAGTCACCCTCCCCGCGGCGGCCGCGATATCGGTTTCGTCTTCCAGGAC
>NZ_RZRA01000030.1:0-13842 GCF_003998945.1 Mesorhizobium sp. M7A.F.Ca.CA.003.01.2.1
CCGTCGGATGGGCATTGCCGTAGCGGGCGACCTCTTGGCCGGTGTTAAGGTAACCGCTGCCGACATTGATCAGCAGGCTGAGCGCGCAGTCGATCAGCGACAGGTCGAGGAACTGGCCCTTGCCGGTCGTCGCGCGCTCGTAAAGCGCCGCCAGGATCGACTGCGTGGCGACCATGCCGCAGACGATATCGGTGATGGCGACGCCGACACGCATCGGTTCGCCATTGCTCTCGCCGGTGATGGCCATGAGGCCGCTTTCGGCCTGCATGACGAAATCATAGCCGGGCCGTCCGGCATCGGGCCCGGTCTGGCCGTAGCCGGAGATCGAACAGTAGATCAGCCGCGGATTTGACGCGCTGAGCTCCTTGAAACCGACGCCGAGCCTATCGGCGGTACCTGAGCGGAAATTCTCGACGACGATGTCGGCCTTCGCCGCCAGCTCGCGCACGATCGCCAACCCCTGCGGGCTTTTCATGTCGAGCGCGATGCTCTGCTTGCCGCGATTGGCGCAGAGATAGTAGGTCGAGACACCCTTGTAGCTCGGCACCGACCACGCCCTGGTGTCGTCGCCGCCGTCGATGTTCTCGATCTTCCAGATCTCGGCGCCGAGATCGGCAAGGCTCATCGTTGCCCACGGCCCGGCCAGCACACGCGAGAGATCGAGAACCTTGATGCCTTCGAGCGGCAAGCGCGCGGGTTCTGCCGTACCGGCATTCGCGGAATGGTCCTCAGTCACGATCAAAATTCCTTCGGGTGAATTCGGCAGGCTACTCAGACAGCCCTGAAAGTGTTGACCGGCTCCGGGAAATGGCAGGCGACCCGATGCGAACCACCGGCCGGATCGAGCGGCGGTTCGACGGCAGCGCAGATCGCCTGCGCCTTGAAGCAGCGCGTGCGGAAGCGGCAGCCGGATGGCGGGTTGAGCGGGCTCGGCACATCGCCGCTCAGCACGATGCGCTCGCGCTTGCGCTCCTTCTCGGGATTGGCGAGCGGCACCGCCGACAGCAGCGCCTGGGTGTAGGGATGCAGCGCCCTCGAATAGAGTTCGGCCGCCGGCGCGATCTCGACGATCTTGCCGAGATACATCACCGCCACCTGATGCGAGATGTGGCGCACGACGGACAGATCATGCGCGATGAACAGATAGGAGGTGCCGAAGGATTGCTGGATGTCCTTGAGCAAATTGAGCACGCCGGCCTGCACCGAAACGTCGAGGGCCGAAACCGGCTCGTCGAGGATCACCACTTGCGGATTGAGTGCCAGCGCGCGGGCAATGACGACGCGCTGGCGCTGGCCGCCGGACAGTTCGTGCGGATAGCGCTTGCCATGCTCGGGATTGAGCCGCACCAGTTCGAGCAATTCGGCGACGCGCGCGCGGCGGTCGGTCGCCGACATGTCGCTCATGCGCAGCGGCTCGGCGATGTTGTCGGCAATGCGCATGCGCGGATGCAGCGACCCGTAGGGATCCTGGAAGACGAGCTGGATGTAGCGCCGCATCAGGCGCATGTCTTCGTGATTGAGCGCGAGCAGGTTCTGGCCACGGAACCAGCTTTCGCCGCTGGTCGGCTCGATCAGCCGCATCAGGCAGCGCCCGAGGGTCGACTTGCCGCAACCGGATTCACCGACCAGACCCAGCGTTTCGCCCGGTGCTACGTCGAACGAGACATCGGCGACCGCACGGACATGGGCAACGGCACGGTCGAAGACGAGGCCGCCGCGAACCGGAAAGTCCTTGACGAGATGGCGAACAGAAAGCGCAGCCGCCGGTTTGGTTTCCGCCTGGAGTTGCTCCGCTGCGCTCATGAGGCCACGTCTCCACTGTCCAGGCTCGCCGCCGCCAGCACAGCACTGTGGAAGGGCGGCAAGGTCGTCGCGAAATGACAGGCCGAGAACCGGCCGCCGACATCGTGCAAAGGCGGGTCCTCGGTCCGGCAGCGTGCCGCGGCATAAATGCAGCGCGGATGGAAGGCGCAGCCGCCCGGCAAGCGCCCAAGTGCGGGCGGCGAACCGTCGATCGAGAACAGCCGCTCGCGGCTTTCCTCGAGGTTGGGGATCGAGGCGATCAGGCCACGCGTGTAAGGATGGCGCGGATCGGCGAACAGCTCGGATACGCCTGCCTGTTCGACGACACGGCCGGAATAGACGACCGCGACGCGGTCGGCATGGCCGGCGACGACGCCGAGATCATGGGTGATCAGCACCAGGCCGAGGCCGAGCCGTTCCTGCAGCGAGCGCAGCACGGCCAGGATCTGTGCCTGCACCGTGACATCGAGCGCCGTGGTCGGTTCGTCGGCAATCAACAGGTCAGGATCGTTGGCGACGGCCATGGCGATCACCGCGCGTTGGCGCATGCCGCCGGAGAATTCATGCGGATACTGGTTGACCCGGCGCTCCGGCTGCGGGATCGCCACCAGATGGAGCAATTCGACCGCGCGCGTCATCGCCTGTTTGCGTGTCACGCGCTGATGCAGCCTGACCGCCTCGGCAATCTGGGCGCCGACGGTCATCACCGGATTGAGCGAGGACAGCGGGTCCTGAAAAATCATGGCGATGCGCGCGCCCCTGATCTTGCGCATCTCGCGCGCCGGTTTGCCGACCAGTTCGTCGCCGTTGAAGCGGACCGAGCCGGTGACCACCGCGTTCTTTGACGTGAGGCCGAGCGCGGCGAGCATGCCGACGGACTTGCCCGAGCCGGACTCACCGACAATGCCGACCACTTCGCCCTTGGCGACGTCGAGGTCGATCCCGCGAACCGCTTCGAACTGACTGCCGGCCTTGCGGAATCCGACCCGCAGACCGCGTATGGACAGCAGCGGCTCGCGCTCGCCCACCTTGTCGACTGCGCCCGGTGGCGCTGAGGAAATCTGTGCGCTCATCGCCTAGTCCGACCTTGGATCGAGAATGTCGCGCAAGCCGTCGCCTATGAAGTTAAAGCCGAGCACGATGGTGAGGATGGCGACGCCGGGACCGAAGGCGATCCACCATTGATAGAAATGAACGGCGCCATCGGAGATCATCGAGCCCCATTCGGGTGTCGGCGGCGTGGCGCCGAGGCCGATGAAGCTGAGCGACGCGGCAAGCAGCACGACCTGGCCGAGATCCATGGTTGCGCTGATCAGCACCGGGGTCCAGCAAAGCGGCAATATGTGCGTGAACAGCACGCGCCGCGGCCTGGCGCCGGCGGCGATTGCCGCCTCGACATGCTCGCGCTCCTTCACCTCCAATACCTGCGCCCGCATCAGCCGGGCGTAGACGGGCCACCAGACGAGCACCATGGCTATGGCGGCATTGCCGAGGCCTGGTCCGAGCGACGCCGCGACGGCCATGGCCAGCAGCATCGGCGGAAAGGACAGAGTGACGTCAACAAGCCGCATGATCGCCGCGCCGGTCAATCCGCCGACGAAGCCGGAAATGGCGCCGAGCAGCGAGCCTATGATCACTGCAGAGACGACGACCAGAACCGCGATCGGCAGCGAATGCGCGGCCCCGTGCAGAGTGCGGGCCAGCACATCGCGGCCGAGTGCGTCGGTACCCAGCCAATGCGCCCAGCTTGGCGCCTGAAGCCGGCGTGCGACCATTTCGAGCGGATCGAACTGCACGACCAGGTTGGCGAATACGGTCATGAACAGCCAGAACAGGATGACGACCGTGCCGATGACCAATGGCGCGGTCAGCCATTCGGGAACCGTCGAGGAGCGGGACTTGGTGACGACGACTGCCATCAGCTCAACCTCACGCGCGGATTGGCCACGACATAGAGTATGTCGGTGATAAGGTTGGTGACCAGGAAGGCGAGACCACCGACGATGGTGACGCCGATGATCGCCGGGAAGTCGAGCGCACGCGCTGCCTCCACGGCATAGGATCCCATGCCCGGCCAGGAGAAGATGGTTTCGGTCAGCACCGCGCCGGTGATCAGATAGGCGAAGGAATAGCCGATGACGGTCAGGGTCGGCACCATGGTGTTGCGCAGCGCATGGACGATGACGACGCGGAATTCGCTCGCCCCCTTGGCGCGCGCGGTGAGCACGAACTCGCGGCTCATCACATCAAGCATGTTGGCGCGCACCAGCCGCGATATGGTGCCCGAAACCGTCCAGCCGAGGACGAAGGCCGGCAGAAGCAGGTGCCAGAGCGCGTCCTTGAGGACGGTCCAGTCGCCAGCCAGAAGCGAATCGATGGTCAGGAAGCCGGTGATGCCGGGCGGCAATGCCAAGCGGGCATCGACCCTGCCCGGCCCCGGCAACCAGTTCAGCATGACGGAGAAGATGAACAACAGGCCGAGCCCCGACCAGAACACCGGCAGCGAAGAGCCGAACAAGGCGAACAGCCGCGCGCCATGGTCGATCAGGCTGTTGCGGAAATAGGCGGCCAGCACACCAAGCACGATGCCGAGCGTGGTGCCGAAGATCATCGCGGCGAAAACCAGTTCGAGCGTTGCCGGCAAGCGGTAGAGAATGTCGGTGCCGACATTGCGCTTGGTGATGAAAGAGGTGCCAAGATCGCCGCTCAGCAGATTACCAAGATATATCATATAGCGTTCCGGCAAAGGACGATCGAGACCCCAACGCGTCTTGGCGGCGGCCACCACTTCGGGGTTGCTCATCTGCTGTTCGGCGACAATCGCGGTCAGCGGATCCCCCTTGGTCACCGTGGTGATCAGGAAGGCGATGGTGACGATGCCGAGCACCAGAAACGGCATTGCGATAAGCCGGCGCAAAATATATCGAGACACGTGTCTACCTTCACAAGGAGGGAGTTTGTAAGATGGCACAAGGCGCTGGGACATGCCATCGACGGAAACATATTGACAGCCCGCGAAAGCCGCTGTCAATATAAATGGAATTTAATTTCATTTTTGATCGACAGTGCCGACGTCACCGGCCCGACAGGCGGACGACGACGCCAGAAAGACCTCAGCGTGCGCAAGCGAGCCACCAGGGACGAGACGGAGCTTGAAGGCGAAGGCGCACAGCTTTCGTCGTCGCTGGTGCGCGGGCTCGGCATCCTGCGCGCCTTTCGGCCGGGCGACGCCTCGCTCGGCAACCAGGACATCATTGCCCGCACCGGCCTGCCCAAAGCCACGGTGTCGCGCATCACCTATACGCTGAGCGCGCTCGGCTACCTCCTGTACGACAAGGATCTCGGCCGCTACAGCCTGGGGTCGGCTACCGTGGCGCTCGGCTATTCGGCGCTCAGTTCAAGCGCCGTCGTGCACGTCGCCCGGCCGCTGATGCAGCCGCTGGCCGATTTGACGGGGGCGGCGGTGGCGCTCGGCACGCGCGACAGCCTCAACATGGTGTATCTCGCCAATTGCCGGTCGGAGAGCCTTGTCACGCTGCGGCTCAACCCGGGCTCCTATCTGCCGATCTGGAAGACATCGATGGGGCTGGCCTATGCGGCGGCCCTTTCACCCGAGGAGCGCGTCAGCCTTGTACGGGCTTTGCAGGAGGCGGAGCCGGACAAGGCAGCGATGATCGCGGCGGCGATCGACGATGCGATCGCCCAATATGCACGCCAGGGCTATGTGACGTCGTTCGGCGCCTGGCACAGCTACATCCATGCAGTCGGCGTGCCGTTCCGCCCGCGTGACGGCTCGCCGCTGGTTGCCATCACCTGCGGCGGCATCGGCGAGATCATCACCGAGGACCGCGCGCATGCCGAGATCGGACCGGCGCTGGTGGCGATGGTGAAAGCACTGGGCGACCAACTCGAGGGAATTCCCGTGTAATCCCGGCACGGGATTGGCCCAGACGATCGGGCTGCATGCCGGCTTGAACTTGCCTGGTGGGGGCAGCACAGTCGCCGCCGATGGCATGGCGCTCGCGTTGTCAGTCCATCGGGTTCGGGTGACGGGGGGAGATCGGATGCCGATGAATTTTGCAGGACGGTTCAGCGACCGGGTGGCGGTCATCACCGGTGGCGCATCGGGCATTGGTCTGGCGGTGGCGCAGAGGATTGTCGAAGAAGGCGGACGGGTTTCGGTCTGGGATCGCGATCCCGCCCAGATCGAACAGGCCAAGGCCGTCATCCCCAGTCTTCACGGCATCGCTATCGACGTTGCCGATGCCGCAGGCGTGGAGCGCGCTGCCCGGTCAACGCTCGAAGCGCTTGGCGGTGTCGATATCCTGGTCACCAGCGCGGCGATCACCGGGCCGAACATGACGACCTGGAACTATTCGGCGGAAGATTGGCAGAAGGTCATCGACATCAACATCAACGGCGTCTTCTACTGCAACAAGGCGCTCGTGCCGCACATGCTCGAGCGCAACTATGGCCGCATCGTCAACATCGCCTCGATCGCCGGCAAGGAAGGCAATCCCAACGCCTCCGCCTACAGCACGTCCAAGGCCGCGGTGATCGGCCTGACCAAGTCGCTCGGCAAGGAACTGGCCAAGACCGGGGTGACGGTCAATTGCGTCACGCCGGCGGCCGTGCGCACCGCGATCTTCAAGCAGATGAGCCAGGAGCACATCGACTTCATGCTGTCCAAGATACCGATGGCGCGCTTTGGCGAGGTCGACGAGGTGGCGGCGCTGATCTGCTGGATCGCCTCGGAAGAGTGTTCGTTCACGACGGCCGCCGTGTTCGACGTTTCCGGCGGCCGCGCCACCTACTGAGGCAGAACGAATCTCAATTCCACGTGACGGTGCAACGGACGGAGCATGCGGGCGTATAGTTGGACGCCTCGAAGCGACAAGTCGCGACAAGGTAGCGGGAACCATGACACGGAATGCAGCCGTCAGGCGGGAGTTTGCTACTTTTGCTTAGAGCCGAATCTGCCGCACTGTCCGACGATGAGCTTCTGGACCGCTATCAGCGCGCCGCCTTCGATTATTTCCTCGATAACGTGAACCCCGAAAACGGACTGGTCGCGGACACATCGCGGCCGAATTCGCCGGCCAGCATCGCTGTCGTCGGCTTCGCGCTGTCCAGCTATCCGATCGGCGTCGAGCGCGGCTGGATGACGCGCGATGCCGCCGCGAAGCTGACGCTGGCCGCGCTGCGTTTCTTCTCGACCAGCCGGCAAGGCAATAGCGACGACGTCACCGGCCATAAGGGTTTTTACTACCACTTCCTCGATATGCGGACCGGCCTGCGCGTCTGGCGCTGCGAACTGTCGATGGTGGATACGGCGTTGCTGATATCAGGCATGCTGGTGGCGAGCGCTTATTTCTCCGGTGACGATGACGAGGAAGCCGAAATCCGCCAACTGGCCGAGGCGCTCTACCGGCGCGTCGACTGGCGGTGGGCACAAGGTTCAAGCCCGACCCTGCGGCAAGGCTGGAAGCCAAAGAGCGGCTTTCTGCACTATGGCTGGGAGGGCTACAACGAAGCGACGATCCTCTACGTGCTGTCGATGGCCTCGCCTGACAGTCCAACCTCGGATAACAGCTACGAGGGCTGGACGGCGACCTATCAGTGGGAAAACATCTACGGCTACGACGTGCTGTATGGCGGCCCATTGTTCATGCACCAGTTCTCGCATGCCTGGATCGATTTCGCCGGCATCCGCGACGCCTTCATGCGCGAGAAGAACTCGGACTATTTCGAAAACAGCCGCCGCTCGACCTATCTGCATCGCGACTATGCGCGCCACAACCCTTACGGCTATGACGGCTATGAAGAGAACCTTTGGGGACTTTCGGCGGGCGACGGGCCGGGCGGCTTCCGCACCAGCGTGGAGCGACAGCGCCGGCGGTTTTCCGGCTATGCCGCGCGCGGCGCTCCGTTCGGGCCCGATGACGGGACGATCGCCCCTTGGTCCTATCCGGCATCACTGCCTTTCGCGCCGGAGATCTGCCTGGCGGCGCTGCGCCATCTCGGTGATCGCTACCCCGAGGTGATCGACAATTTCCGGCTGCCGAGCGGCTTCAATCCGACATTGGCGAACCGGCGTAAATTCGGGAGGCACGGCTGGGTGTCGGAGGGCCACTATGGGCTGGATCAGGGTATCGTGGTGATGATGATCGAGAACCATCGGTCAGGGCTGATCTGGAAGCTGATGCGGTCCAATCAGCATATCCGTCGCGGCCTGCACAAGGCCGGATTCAATGGCGGCTGGCTGTCTCAGCCGGCAAGCCCGGCGTCAGGTGGCGGCAATGTCGCGTGACCGGACCAGGACCACCGCCTTCCCCGTCGACAGCAACGACATCAGTCTGATCGCGAGCGCCCATCCGCCGCACTGGAAGAACCCGCAGCCGGACGGTCCCTACAACCTCGTCGTCATCGGTGCCGGGCCGGCTGGGCTGACTGCCGCCTACGAAGCGGCCGGCCTCGGCGCAAAGGTCGCGCTCATCGAGCGCAATCTGATCGGCGGAACTTGCGTCAATGTCGGTTGCATCCCGTCCAAGTCGATCATCCGCACCGCAAGGCTTTATGCCGACATGCGCGATGCCGAGAATTTCGGCGGCGACATGCCGGACCGTCTTCACGTCGACTTTCCGCGCGCCATGACGCGGATGCGGCAGATCCGGCAGCGGATCAGCCGCGCGGATGCCGCCGATAGGCTGGTTTCCGAAGGCATCGACCTTTATTTCGGCGAAACGCTGTTTTCCGGACCGGACGCTGTCACGGTCGCCGGACAAACCTTGCGTTTCAGGAAGGCGCTGATCGCGACAGGCGCGCGCCCGAGGCTGCCGACGATTCCAGGCCTTGCCGAGGCCGGCTATCTCAGCAACGAGACCATGTTCGAGCTCACGGAGTGCCCGAAGCGGCTTCTGGTCATTGGCGGCGGACCGCTCGGCTGCGAGGCGGCGCAGGCCTTCTGCCTGCTCGGTGCCAAGGTCATCCTGGCGCAACGGGAACCGATGTTCCTGCCCGGCGAGGAACGCGACGCCGCCCAGATCCTTTCGGACGCGCTGGCGCGCGAAGGTGTCGAGGTTCGCCTCAACACCGAGGTGGTAGCGGTGCGAACGGAAGGCGGCAAGAAGCTCGCCGACCTGGTGTGCGACGACATCACGACAACGATTTCCGTCGACGAGATCATCACCGGCATCGGCCGATCGCCCAATGTCGACGGCCTCGACCTGGAAAACGCCGGGGTGGCATACGATGCCGACGGTATCAAGGTGGACGATTATCTCCGCACCACAAATCCGCACATCTATGCGGCGGGCGATGTCTGCCTCGCCTACAAATTCACCCACACCGCCGAGGCCACAGCTCGCATGGTCGTGCGCAATGCCCTGTTTCTCGGACGCAGGAAACTGAGCGAGCTGGTCATTCCGTGGTGCACCTACACCGATCCGGAGATCGCCCATGTCGGCCTCTATCCGGCGGAGGCGCGCCAGAACGGCATCCCGGTCAAGACTTATACGGTGCTGATGCACGATGTCGCCCGGGCGGTCATGGACGGCGAGGAGGAGGGTTTCGTCAAAATCCACGTCAGGGAAGGGTCCGACCGCATCCTGGGCGCCACGGTCGTCGCCAGCCATGCCGGTGAGATGATCAATGCGGTGTCGCTGGCCATCAAATCGGGCATGGGATTGCGTGCGCTGGCCGACGTCATCCATCCCTTCCCGACGCAGGCGCTAGGCATAAAGATGGCCGGCGACACCTATCGGCGGACAAGGCTCACCTCATCATGGAAGCATCTGGCTGGCCGCTGGTTGGCGTGGTCCAGGCGATGGTGACATTCCGGCAGCCTGCCGCAGCTGGTGCATCGGACATTCGGCGACGATGCGGCGCTTGACGAAAGCCTCGTCGACCATCTCGGATATCCGCCAAACGTCGGTGCCATCCAGAGGTTAGCCGGCTCTATATTTCCGCGGATCCTGCGGGCCCTGCCGACCGCGACTCCAATTTCGTGGCTGCCCTGTCAGAGTGCGTGCAGAAGTTCTTGCCGAATGGGCTCGAGATAGGTTTGCGGATGCAAGCGTCCCCAAACATGGTCGCGCTCGGTCAGATGCTTAACCTGCTCTATCCAGCGCCTTGGCGCATCGGGGTCCCTGACCTCATGCCAGTCGTCGACGACAATGACCGGCAGACCCTGATAGAGCGGGTCGAGCGGCGAGGTCTTGGTGACGACGATGCAGCCGAGATAGAACAGCTCCCATGTCCTATGGCAGTCCAGGCCGTTGCCTTCGGTGGACAGGACAAGCGGGTATTGCGAGTACAGTTGCCAGATCGAGCGCTGCGAGACGCGTTTCGCCAGGAAATCGACATGCGGACATCCGCGCAGGACATCAAGCAGTTCCCGGCGCTGTCTCGAGCCATTGCTGATGCTGAAATCAGAGAACAGTCTGGGCGGGCGGCGGTCCACATGATCCTGCCGGGCGCGTATGATTTCCAGTTGCTTCACAAGCCCTTCCGGCGTGGCGAAGGACCGAGGCGTGTGAAGATCGAGCCCGATCGGGAAAGGCTTGACCCTGGGGTGAGTGCCGTCACAATTCTGGCTGTACCAGGAGACCAGGAAGGGGTTGGCGAGAAGCTGGTCGACGGTGCCCTTCGCCAGATCAGACGGCACCGAAGCATCGCCATCGGTCGTCAGCAGCGTGAACGGTGCCGTGATCGTCGGCAACACGATCCTGACGAACGTGTCGAGATCACAGGTTTGCGCATCCCTGGACAAGGTGCTCAGACGCAGCCAGACGATGCCATGTGCGCCGCTGTAATGCTGGCGGAAAAATGCCTCGCTCTGTGTCGATGCGGTTGACGCGTTGCGATACCAGCGCGGCCCGGCGAAATCGCAGAAATGTCCGATCCCCTGCGACCACAGCACGGGCGGAACGCCAAGAAATCTCAGCGCCCTGGAATAGACGGCTCTTTTGACTGCCCTTCGCAACCTGCCCATGGGCAACTCCTAGCGCGGATGCCAATACCGTTGCAACGTGCTGCCCGACATATTCGCCTTGAGCGGAACAAAGGCCAAAAGTTTCCCCGCAATACCCCTTCCGGCTCCGGAGAACCCAACTTACGACAGGCGCAGCCGCCGGCGAGGCTCGATCTACAGACTTGATTATGACAAAGGTCGAAGGGCTTGCGGTCGGCGCAAGGCCGCACGTCTCAATCGTGCAATTCCCGCGATATCGGCGGCCCCACCGAAAAGCCGGAGAATGTGACCTCGAAGCCCTCGCGTTGCGGCGAACAGCACATCATGCCGACATCGACCGTCCTGGAGATCGGAAAGTAGGCGAGCCGCACAGGCTTCCAGTGGCCGTCGGAAGCATCGAGATACTGGACACGGATCGTTTCGGCGTGACGGGTCAGCCGGATCCTGACGCCGCCCGGACCGGCATGAATGGCGACCAGCGACCAGTCTGACGTGTCGTTGGTGACCACGACGGAGAAATAGGCAAGGCCGTCGGTGTACTCGATACCGGCCTTGATCCAATGGGTTTCGCTGAGCCGGACCATCAGCCCCGCCTGATCATAAAGCACCTCGTAGTCGCCTTTGACGGTGACCTCGGCGGTGAAATCGCCTTCGACGGGCCGGTGCAGGAAGTGGCCATTGTCGCGCCAGAAACCGTAGAAGGTCTCGCGCCAGAAATCGGTCTCCTTGCCGGTGCGCACACGAACGCTGTCGCCGTCGATAGAATGGTGCGGCGGCGGGTTAAGCCAGGTCAGGTCCTGCACTGTCATCCTTCGCGCCGCTCCAATCCAGATGTGCATGGCGGGGTTGCCGGCGTGGTCGGCAGTGACCGATCAGCCCGGCTGATCGGTCGACGGCTGATCAGCCCGCGAATGTGTAGGCCGTCTTCACCGTGGTGTAGAACTCCGCCGCATAGTGGCCCTGCTCGCGCGGCCCATAGCTCGAACCCTTGCGGCCGCCGAAGGGAACATGGAAATCGACACCCGCCGTCGGCAGGTTGACCATCACCATGCCGGCCTCCGAATTGCGCTTGAAGTGCGTGGCATGCTTGAGGCTCGAAGTGCAGATGCCGGAGGTCAAGCCAAAGGGCGTGTCATTGGCGACGGAAAGCGCCTCGTCATAGTCCTTGACGCGAATGACGCTGGCGACAGGCCCGAAAATCTCCTCGCGCGAACTGCGCATGGCGTTGGTCGCCTCGGTCAGCAACGCCGGCTGCAGGTAGAAGCCCGGCGTCTTGCGGTCGAGCCGCTCGCCACCGAAGGCGAGCGTGGCACCTTCCCTGACGCCGATGGCGATATAGTCCTCGTCCTGCTTCAGCTGCGTCGCGTCGACGACAGGACCGATCTGGGTCTGCGCGTCGAGCGCATCGCCGATGACCAGTTTGCTCATGCGATCCTTGAGGGCGTCGACGAAGCGGTCGTGAATGCCGTCAGCCACAATCAGCCTGGACGAGGCGGTGCAACGCTGGCCGGTCGAGAAGAAGGCACCATTGAGCGCGCAATCGACGGCGATCGCGAGGTCGGCATCGTCGAGCACGACCAGCGGGTTCTTGCCGCCCATTTCAAGCTGGAACTTGCGCATGTGTTCGATGCTTGCCGCAGCGACGCGCTTGCCGGTGCCGACCGAGCCGGTGAAGCTGATGGCGTTGACATCGGGACTGTCGAGCATCGCCTGACCGACGACCGAGCCCTTGCCCATGACGAGATTGAGCACGCCCTTCGGCAGGCCGGCGCGATGCAGGATGTCGACGATGGTCCAGGCGCTCTCGGGAACCAGTTCCGCAGGCTTGAAGACGACGGTGTTGCCGTGTGTCAGCGCCGGGGCGATCTTCCAGGCCGGAATAGCGATCGGAAAATTCCACGGCGTGATGATGCCGACCACGCCGACCGCCTCGCGCGTCATCTCGACGCCGACGCCCGGCCGCACGCTCGGCACGACCTCTCCGGTCAAACGCAACGTTTCGCCGGCAAAGAAGTCGAATATCTGGGCGGCGCGAATTGTCTCGCCGATGCCTTCGGCCAGCGTCTTGCCTTCCTCTCGCGCCAGATTGCGGCCGATCTCGTCCTTGCGCGCCAGAATCTCGTCGGAGGCCTTTTTCAACACCGCGTGACGCGCCAGCGGACCGGAGCGGGACCAAGCCGGGAACGCTGCCTTGGCCGCAGCGATCGCCTGCTGGGCCTGTTCGACACCCGCCGAGGCATAGTCGCCGACGACGTCGCCGGTATCCGAGGGGTTGATGTTGCGCGAACCGGCATCGCCGACCCACTCGCCATCGATGAGGTTCTTTCGAAACAGCGTCATATCGTATGTTCCTGCTTGTTGGCCGCGCGGGCATCTGTCTGAACTGGTATTTGCCAGACAATTGCCTCGCGGGAAAGCAAACAGTGAACCGCCAGCCGCGACAAAAATCCCCGTGCCTGCGCCGCGCGGATGGCGGGCGACGACGATTCCCCATCGAGCCTCGATGCAGCCAACCTCCATCGTGCATCAATCCGCTTGGGCCGATTCATCCTGTACACTTATGTCCATAGCCTTGATTTGCCTGAGGCAGCATGTCATGCGTCGTGTCGATGGCAGCTCTCGAAACGACGATTCAGCGCGCCGGCGCCACCGGCAACATCAAGGCCACTCGCGAAGACTGGCTGAAGCTTGCGCTTGAAACGTTGATCTCTGACGGAGTCGAACGCGTCCGCGTGCTGACGCTTGGCCAGAAGCTCGATGTGTCGCGCTCCAGCTTCTACTGGTATTTCAAGAGCCGGCAGGATCTGCTCGATCAGTTGCTGGACTACTGGCGGCAGACGAATACCAAATTCATCGTGGAACGCGCCAGGCGGCCTTCCGCCACCGTCATACGCGGGGTGATGAGCATTTTCGAATGCTGGGTGGACGAAAGGCTGTTCGACCCCCAGCTGGATTTCGCGATCAGGGCCTGGGCCCGTCGCTCGCCCGCCATCAGGCGCGCCTTAGACGAGGCCGACGAGGAGCGTGTCAACGCCATACGCGACATGTTCATGCGTCACGGCTACGAC
>NZ_RZRA01000310.1:0-5576 GCF_003998945.1 Mesorhizobium sp. M7A.F.Ca.CA.003.01.2.1
CGCCGCTGCCGTCGAGTTCCTGGCCATCGGCGCGCATGCCGTGCGGCGCGCCCGCGCCGACCCCGGCGCCCACACGCTGGTCATCGGCGCCGGCCCGATCGGGCTCGGCACCGCCATCTTCGCCCGCATCGCCGGGCTCGACGTGACGCTGCTCGACATGAGCAGTGAAAGGCTCGCCTTCGCTGGAAACGAGCTTGGTTTCCAGACCCTAGACGGCTCGCGCGGCGCGGTGCCCGATCTGATCAGGGAAGCGACATCAGGCGAAGGCTTCGATGTGGTCTTCGACGCCACCGGCAACACCCAGTCGGTGCAGTCGGCCTTCGCCCATGTCGCGCATGGCGGAACGCTGGTGCTGGTCTCCGTCGTCAAGGACGACATCAGCTTTTCCGATCCGGAATTCCACAAGCGCGAGATGACGCTGATCGGCAGCCGCAACGCGCTGCGCGCCGACTTCGACCATGTCGCCGCCTCGATCCGCAACGGGGCCGTACCACTGGCCAAGCTCGTCACACACCGCACCACACTCGCCGCCACGCCGCGCGATCTGGCTCGTTGGGCGCATGAGAAATCCGGCCTGATCAAGGCTGTGATCGAGGTGGGGTTATAACATGGCAGGCGGCGAAGCCGGTCCTCAAATGCGCCGCCGCTGGCAAGTGAATGCGGCCGAGCTGGGCCGGGCACTCCCTACAGCGCCGACAGCTTCAGCTCCACCCGTTCGGCCGGAAAGCGCGACTCGGAAAACTGGATCGGCTGGCCGTCCGGCGTGACGTTGACGGCAACCGTGACCAGCACGATGGCGCCCGGCTGCAGGTCGAGGTCGGCAAGGTCCGCCGCATCGGCATGGCGCGCCGACAGCACGGTCGATTGCCTGAGATAGTCGTCTATGCCGAACCGCGCCAGCGATGCGGTGATCGAGCCTGTTTCCCCCATCGCGGCATCGATGCCGGCAAAGCGCCGGGCCTCGAACCAGCCGGCAGCGCGCGACACCGGCCGTCCGTCGGCTTCGCCGCGCGTTTCCAACCGGATCACATCGGCTCCCTTGGGAAGACCCAGTCCCTCGGCGACGCGCTGGCTGGCCGGCTCGACCGACGAGGCGAGCAGGACGATGTGCCGTTCCGTCGTTTGCCCTTGCAGCCCTGTCGAAAAACGTGTGCGCGCCCCGATCGGATAGGACAGCCGCTTGCGCGACAGTACGAAGGTGCCGCGCCCCTGCTCGGCCCGCAGCACGCCTTCCCTTACAAGGGCTGATATGGCGTTGCGCACCGTGTGACGGTTGACGCCATAGCGTTCTGCCAGCGCCACCTCCGGCGGCAGCGCTGCATTCTCCGTGAAATCGCCGATGGCGATCGCATGTAGGATCTTGTCGGCGATCTGCCGCCACAGCGAAACGCCACTGCGCCGCTCGATGCTGTCCGCTAACAGCCGCCCGACCATCATTGCCCCAACCTTCCAGCGCCCAGTCTTCTATCGCTGTCATCCACCCGTCATGGACACGCGTTAGATAATAGATATAATTTGTATAGTTGTCTACATCAATAGACAAATTAACAAAGAGGAATGCTGCTGATGC
The DNA here is from genome assembly GCF_003998945.1 of Mesorhizobium sp. M7A.F.Ca.CA.003.01.2.1. Taxonomy (NCBI): domain Bacteria; kingdom Pseudomonadati; phylum Pseudomonadota; class Alphaproteobacteria; order Hyphomicrobiales; family Phyllobacteriaceae; genus Mesorhizobium; species Mesorhizobium sp. M7A.F.Ca.CA.003.01.2.1. Next base: position 1,571 of record NZ_RZRA01000310.1, read on the forward strand.
GAGGACAGGAAGCCCGCGACCAGGCCGAGCGCAAAGCCGCCATGGCAACCCTTACGCAATCCAGCGGCGATGACATCGTACGGCTCTGGAATGAGGCCGGACTGCCTTCGGACGCCGAGCTGTTGCGCGGCCCCGAAACCGGCCTTGTCACCCTGCGCGGCCGCATCGGCGGCGGCGGCGCCCCTTTCAATGTCGGCGAGGCGACCGTCACCCGCGCCACGGTCAGGCTACCCACCGGACAGGTCGGCCATTGCTATGCGCTTGGCCGCGACAAGCAGAAGGCGAAGCTGGCGGCTATCGCCGACGCCCTATGGCAGGACCCTGCCCGCCGCAATGAGGTCGAGACCGGACTGATAGCGCCTCTGCGGTCGGCTCTGACCTTGGCGCACGAAAAACGCCGCGCCGAGACGGCGGCAACGAAGGTCGATTTCTTCACCATGGTTCGCGGAGAAGACTGATGGACATTGCAGCGCAATCGATCGAGGGCGGGTTCGCCGATCCGGTCTTCAACGCCCAGACCGTGTTCCGCGCCGTGATGGACGCAATGGCTCGGCCGGGCAGCGTGCAACCGCTGCGGGCCTTCGCCCGCCCGCCGGTGCCGCTCTCGGCTACCGCCGGCGCCATCGCACTGGCGCTGTGCGACAATGACACGCCGCTCTGGCTCGACCCGGCTTTGCAGGCCTCCACCGCGATCAGATCGTGGCTTGGGTTCCATACCGGCGCGCCATTGGCCAACACACCGGCCGATGCGCATTTCGCCTTGGTCGCAGCACCTGCCGAGATGATGGCGCTCGATGGCTTTTCGCAGGGCACGCAGGATTATCCCGACCGCTCGACCACGCTGATCCTGCAGGTCAGCGATCTGGTCTCCGGCACGCCGCTATTGCTCGAAGGTCCCGGCATCGAAACCAGCGCCACGATCGCGCCGGCGCAGATGCCACGCCATTTCGTCGAGCAGTGGAAGCAGAATATCAAGCGCTTTCCGCGCGGCGTCGACATCATCCTCGCCACATCAGGCGGCATCGCCTGCCTACCGCGCACGACGCGCATCAAGACGATGGAGGCGTAAGATGTATGTCGCGGTAAAAGGTGGCGAAGCGGCAATCGCCAACGCCCACAGCCTGCTGGCCGACCGCCGGCGTGGCGACCGTTCGGTGCCCGCCCTTCGTCTCGACCAGATCGTCGAGCAGCTGGCGCTCGGCGTCGACCGGGTGATGAGCGAAGGCTCGCTCTATGATCGTGAACTGGCCGCGCTCGCCATCGTCCAGGCGCGCGGCGACATGATCGAGGCGATCTTCCTGGTGCGCGCCTACCGCACCACGCTGCCGCGCTTCGGCTACTCCAGGCCCATCGACACCGCCAACATGCTGGTCGAGCGGCGCGTCTCGGCGACCTACAAGGATCTGCCCGGCGGCCAGTTGCTCGGACCGACCTTCGACTACACCCACCGGCTGCTCGATCCCGAGCTTGCCGCCGGCGCCGATGTCGCCGAGCCCTTGCTGCGCGACACGGAAGCGCAAGCCATGCCGCGCGTCTCGGCGATCCTCGCCCGCGAAGGCTTGATCGAACCGGATGGCGACATGCCGCAGGATCATGTCCCCGGCGACATCACCCGCGAGCCGCTCGAATTCCCGATGGCGCGCGACATCCGCCTGCAGGCGCTGTCACGCGGCGATGAAGGGTTCCTGCTGGCGCTCGGCTATTCCACCCAGCGCGGCTATGCCCGCAACCACCCCTTCGTCGGCGAGATCCGCATCGGCGAAGTCGAGTTGGAGCTCGACGTGCCCGAACTGCCCTTCTCGGTGCCGCTCGGCACTGTCCGCGTCACCGAATGCCAGATGGTCAACCAGTTCAAAGGCTCGGCCAAGGCGCCGCCGCAATTCACCCGCGGCTACGGCCTGGTCTTCGGCCAGAGCGAACGCAAGGCGATGGCCGTGGCACTCTGCGACCGGGCGCTGCGCGCGAAGGAGCTCGGCGAGGATGTCGTCGCCGCGGCCCAGGACGAGGAGTTCGTCATCTCGCACTCCGACAATGTCCAGGCGACCGGCTTCGTCGAGCATCTGAAGCTGCCGCACTATGTCGATTTCCAGGCCGAACTCGATCTCGTGCGCCGCATGCGTGCCGAATATGACGCCCGCCAAAACCCCGTGAAGGTCGAAGAGAAGCGGGAGGCCGCGGAATGATCGAGGGCCTTTCCCACATGACCTTCATCGTCCGCGATCTCGAGCGGATGACCGAAATCCTCGAGGGCGTATTCGACGCACGCGAAGTCTATGTCAGCGACGCCAGGCAGTTCTCGCTGTCGCCCGAAAAATTCTTCCTGATCGGTGACATCTGGGTCGCCATCATGGAGGGCGAACCCTTGCCGGAGCGCAGCTACAACCACATCGCCTTCAAGATCGATGACGCCGATTTCGACCGCTATGCCGAGCGCATCGGCAGGCTCGGCCTCGACATGCGCCCGCCGCGCCCGCGCGTCGAGGGTGAAGGCCGCTCGATCTATTTCTACGACGAAGACAACCACATGTTCGAACTGCACACCGGCACGCTCAATGAGCGGCTGGCGCGCTATGCCAGGGGATCGGAGGCTGCGGAATGAATTTAGTGCCCGACGCCACCATGGCCGCCACCATCGTGGGAATGACCGCCATAGCCGTCATACCCGGAGTAATCACCATTGCCGACGCCCACGGACTCACCTTGAGAGCCTTCTTTGGGGCCGGGCAGAATCATGCGCCGAAGGAAGAAGAGAACGACGCCGGCGAACACCACCAACAGAATTCCGAGATGCATCCATCCGGTCGAGTTCATCTGAATTCGCCCCTGTATCCGCGTCCTGGACGCCAATTCGATAGCACAATGTGGATGTGATCGCCATGACCGACATCGCCACCTACAACTTCGCCTATCTCGACGAGCAGACCAAAAGGATGATCCGCCGGGCGATCCTCAAGGGCATCGCCATTCCCGGCTACCAGGTGCCGTTCGCTTCGCGCGAAATGCCGATGCCCTACGGCTGGGGCACCGGCGGCGTCCAGGTCACCGCTTCGATCATCGGCCCGGACGATGTGCTGAAGGTCATCGACCAGGGCGCCGACGACACCACCAATGCGGTGTCGATCCGCGCCTTCTTCAAGAAGGTCGCCAATGTCGCGGTGACGACCGACACTGCCAGCGCCACAATCATCCAGACCCGCCACCGCATTCCCGAGCATCCGCTGACGGCGGCCCAGGTGCTGGTCTACCAGGTGCCGATCCCCGAACCCCTGCGCTTCCTCGAACCGCGCGAGACCGAAACGCGCAAAATGCACGCGCTGGAGGAATATGGCCTCATGCACGTCAAGCTCTACGAGGACATCGCCAAGCACGGCCGCATCGCCACCACCTATGCCTATCCGGTCAAGGTCGAGGGCCGCTATGTGATGGACCCCTCGCCGACGCCGAAATTCGACAATCCCAAGATGCACCGCTCGCCGGCCCTGCAGCTGTTTGGCGCCGGCCGCGAAAAGCGCATCTACGCGGTGCCGCCTTTCACCGAAGTGGTCAGCCTCGACTTCGAGGATCATCCGTTCGAGGTCCAGACCTTCGACCAGCCCTGCGCGCTGTGCGCGGCCGAGAACGTCTATCTCGACGAAGTCATCCTCGACGACCATGGCGGCCACATGTTCGTCTGCTCCGACACGGACCATTGCGAGAAGCGGCGAGCGGACGGCTATCGCGGCCATCTTGCCCCGGAAAACCATCTTGCCTCGGGAACAAGGGAGCCGGCGCAATGACCGACGAACCGCTGCTGCGTGTCGCAGCACTTTCTAAATTCTACGGTTCGCGCGTCGGCTGCGACAACGTCTCCTTCGACCTGTGGCCGGGCGAAGTCCTGGCTGTCGTCGGCGAATCCGGCTCCGGCAAGACGACGCTGCTCAACTGCCTGTCGACCCGGCTGCTGCCGAGCTCCGGCACCGCCAGCTACCGCATGCGCGACGGCCAGTTCCGCGAGCTCTACCGCATG
>NZ_RZRA01000311.1:0-5564 GCF_003998945.1 Mesorhizobium sp. M7A.F.Ca.CA.003.01.2.1
TCCGGCGCATGAGCGTCTGGCCGACCTTGCCAGGTCCAACAAGATTTATCCTTGGCTTGGTCATATCAGTCGCGCCCGGCAGCGAGCCGGTCGCAGACCGAACGGGTTATCTCGCTGGTCGACGCCCTGCCTTTCAGATCGGCGCTCAGAAGCCCGTTGGCCAGGCAGTCCTCGGTCACGCGACGGATGCGCGCTGCGGCCTGGTTGAGTCTCTCGTCGCCATGCTTGTGGCCGAGCCAGTCGAGCATCGAGGCTGCCGACAGGATCGTCCCATACGGATTGGCGATACCCTGGCCGGCAATGTCGGGCGCCGAGCCGTGCGCGGCCTGGAAGAAGCCGTTGGCCGCGCCGATCTCGGCTGAAGGCGCCATGCCCATCCCGCCCACCGTCGCGGCGGCGAGGTCGGACAGGATGTCGCCGAACATGTTCTCGCTGACGATGACGTTGAAATGGCCCGGTTTCACCACGAGATGCATCGCCATGGCGTCGACCAGCGCGTGCTCGGTCGCGATATCGGGATAGTCCTTCGCCACTTCGTCGAAGACGGAGCGAAAGAAGGCATAGCTGCGCAGCACGTTGGCCTTGTCGCAGCAGGTCACCCGGCGCACGCCGTCACGGGGCGCGCCGCCCGACTGGCGCGCCAGTTCGAAGGCCTTGCGTGCGATGCGCTCGATGCCGGAGCGGGTCTGCACCAGCGTGTCGACCGCCACTTCGCCGCGCAACAGCGCGCCCGATCCCCGCGCGGCGTAAAGCCCTTCGCTGTTCTCGCGCAAGATGATGTAGTCGATACCGCCGGCCTTCACTCCGCTCAACGGGCTCGGCACGCCCTCGAAAAGCCTGACGGGGCGGATGTTGGCATAGAGATCGAGTTCGAAGCGCAGCCTCAGCGTGAAATCCAGGCCTGCTTCGGTCCCATCGGGATGGATGACGCCCGGCAAGCCGCCCGCACCATGCAGGATGGCGTCCGCCTCGCGGCAGGCCTGGAAGGTCGGCTCGGGAAAGCTCTGGCCGGTCTTCAGGAAATGCTCGGCTCCGGCCGGGTATTCGCTGAAGTGCAAGGGGCTGCCGGGACCGAGCGCTGCTTTCACCACTTGAACCGCTGCGGCGCAGACTTCCGGGCCGATGCCGTCGCCATGCACCACGGCGATTTCGTAGACAGGCTTCATCGCCAACTCCCAAATGGTCTAACGCTCAGATGCACTTGCCGCCATCGACGTTGAGGTCGACGCCGGTGATCATGCTGGCCTCGTCGGAGCACAGGAATGCCGCGGCGTTGCCCATGTCCGCCGGCGTAGACAGCCTGCCGATCGGAATGGTGGCGACGACGCGGGCGCGGTTCTCTTCGCCGGAGCCGATGAAAGTGGACAGAAGTGGCGTGTCGCCGGCAACCGGATTGATGGCGTTGACGCGGATGCCGAAGGGGGCGAGTTCCACGGCCATGGCCCGGGTGGCGGCAATCGCCCAGCCTTTGGAAGCATTGTACCACGTCAAATTCGGGCGCGGCGAGACGCCGCCGGTGGAGGCGACGTTGAGGATGGCGCCTGATTTGATGGATTTGAAATGCGCGACGACCGCACGGGCGCCATTGTAGATGGATCGCATGTTGACGTTGGCGATCCGGTCGAACATCTCTTCGTCCATCGTCTCGAGCGCCAAGGGCGGCTGGGCCACGCCGGCATTGTTGACCAGTATGTCGAGACCGCCAAAGGCCGAGCGGGCCAGGTCTGCCGCCGCTTCGAAGCTTCCGAGTGTCGAGACGTCGCCAGTGATTGGCCGCACATTTTCGCCGGCTTCGGCAGCAACGCGAGCCGCGGCGGCCTCATCACGGTCCATCAACACGACCAGCGCACCTTCGGTGACGAATTTCCTGACGATGCCTTCGCCAAATCCCGAACCGCCGCCCGTGACGATAGCGACCTTGCCAGCAAGTCTCATATCTGTTCCTCCGTTGCCGGCACCATCGGGGAAGTCGCGTGCATTGCACAGTCCGATTATCTGAACGCCCTTTTAGCTTTCCTTGTTTGAGGTCGACCGGCGTGGGAGTCATAGTCGCCACGGAATTGTGAGGAGGAAGAGATGACGCTGAATTTCGACCCGCGGGCGAAGGCCACGGCGCTCTACCATGGCGAATTCCGGCCGATGTTCGTCGGCGGCAAGTGGGTTCCGGCACAATCCGGCCAGGAGATGCAGGCGCTCAACCCGGCGACTGGCGAAGTGCTGGCCACCGTGCCGCGTGGCTCGGCGGCCGACATCGATGCGGCGGTGGACGCTGCGCGCACGGCCTTCGAAGGGCCGTGGTCAAAATTCTCGCCCTACGAGCGGCAGTGCGTGCTTCTGCGCATCGCCGATCTCTTCGAGACCCATTGGGAAGAACTCAGCGTTTCCGACACTCTCGACATGGGACTGCCGATCACGCGCACGCTCGCCAACCGGCGGCGCGTCATCGGCATGCTGCGCTTCTATGCGGGCATGGCGACCGCGCTGCATGGCGAATCCATAGACAATTCGATCCCCGGCGAGATCGTCTCGTTCACAAGGCGCGAGCCGGTAGGCGTTGTCGGCGCGATCATCCCCTGGAACGCTCCGACCGCGGCGTCGATCTGGAAGATCGCGCCGGCGCTCGCCACCGGCTGCACCATCGTGCTGAAGCCCTCGGAGGATGCTTCGTTGACGCCGCTGCTGATCGCCAGGCTGATGCAGGAGGCCGGCGTTCCCGACGGCGTCGTCAACGTCGTCACCGGCACCGGGACAGAGGCCGGGGCGCGGCTCGCTGAACATCCCGACGTCAACAAGATCGTCTTCACCGGCTCGACGCTGACCGGCCAGGCCATCGCGCGGGCGGGCGTGACCAACCTCAAGCGCGTTTCCCTGGAGCTCGGCGGCAAATCGCCGATCATCGTCTGCCGCGATGCCGACATCGACAAGGCGGTTCCTGTCGCCGCGATGGCTGTGTTCGTGCATTCGGGCCAGATCTGCATCGCCGGTTCGCGGCTTTTCGTGGCCCGCGAAATCCATGACGAATTCGTGCGCCGGGTCGCCGAGTTTACCGGCAGGCTTCGCATCGGCCATGGCATCGAGGCGGAAACCGAAATCGGCCCGCTCATCAATGCCAGGCAGGCCGGCAAGGTGGTGGGCTATATCAAGGCCGGCCGCGACGAAGGCGCGGAACTGATGGCGGGCGGCTCGCGACTGACCGGCGGGCCCTACGACGGCGGCAATTTCATCGCGCCGACTGTCTTCGGTGCGGTGTCGGACAAGATGACCATCGCGCGTGAAGAGATCTTTGGTCCGGTGATTTCGGCGATGCCGTTCGACACGCTCGACGAAGCCGTGGCGCGGGCCAATGCGACGCCCTATGGCCTGGCGGCCGGCATTTGCACCAGTCATCTTGGCACCGCCCACAAGCTCGCCCGCCGCATCAAGGCCGGCTCGGTATGGGTCAACATGTACCACGCCATCGACCCGGCGGTGCCGTTCGGCGGCATGAAGATGTCCGGCTACGGCCGCGAGGGCGGCATCGAACATCTGCATGAATATCTGGAGACCAAGTCGATCTGGATCCAGACCGACTGAGGGTGCGCTGATATTCAGGTGAGGCCGGGCTGCCAATGGCGGCATTCCCAGCGCACCATTCTCGGCGCTCGTGCAAGGTGCCTGTCCGAAGGCGCGACGCTCAGTTTGCAAGTTCGCGCAAATTGGTGCGGATGAGGTTCATCAGCTGTTCGGAGAAGGAGTGGTGCACATAGCCCCGCGCGGTGATGATGCCGACCGAGCGGTGGGCGTCGCGATGGTCGATCGGCACCACCCGCATACGCTCGTCATTGCGCGAAATGGCGATGCCGGGCACCACGCAGACGCCAAGTCCCGAACACACCAGTGCCACCGCCGTCTGTGCGCTTTCGACCTCGTATTGCGGCTTGAACTCGATGCCTTCCGCCGCCGTCAGCCGATCGACAAGGCCGCGCACGGCGGTCTTGCGGTTGAGCAGGATGAGCGGATAGCGCAGCAGGTCGGAGAGCAGCAGCTTCTTTTCGCCGCCGTATATTTCCGTGGGGATGCAGGCCATCAGCGGATCGTCGAGGATGGACTCGAACTGGAAGTCCGTCAGGTTTGGCAGTTCCGGGCCGATGTAGAACTCGACCTCCTGCTGTTGCAAAAGGCCAAGCGCGGCCTGCGGCGGACTCTCGATGACCTCGACGATGCTGCGTGGATAGCGCAACTTGAATGTCGCCAGGATATCGCCCAGCCGGCTTGCCGCGAGCGTCGGGGCGCAGGCGATCTGCACTTTGCCCTTGCGACGAGCGGCGACCTCCGTCAGGCGGTCGAGGCTGGTCTGCACCTGTGACATCACGTTGGCGATCTCCTCGAACAGGATCTGGCCTTCCGGCGTCAGGCTGGCACGCTGTGCGGTGCGGATGAACAGCGAGATGCCGATCTGCTCCTCAAGGTCGCGAATCTGCATCGAGACCGCCGATGGCGAACGGTTGCTCTCCTCGGCAGCACGTCGGAAGCTGCCGTTTTCGGCGGCAAGCAAGAACGTCTGCAGAAGTTTGAGGTTGACGCTGGGCATATCCGCTCGGGCAGGGTGATCTGACCCCTGACCTATTCAGACGCGGAACCGATTGCAAGGCAATAGGGCAGGCCAGACATTGGTCCTGGCTTGGCCGGCAAAAGTGTCTCTCTTGTCGAGCCGCTCAATGAACCGCGGCGAACATGACGCGTTCCTCGGTGGCCTCCGAAAGCATCATCTCCTCGACCACGCGGCCGCGCTTGACCACCAGAATGCGATCCGAAACGGCGAGAATTTCAGGCAGGTAGGACGAGATGACAACGACGGCCATGCCTTGCTCAGCGAGATCGCTGATGAGCTGGTGGATCTCGACGATGGCGCCGACGTCGACCCCGCGTGTCGGCTCGTCGAAGATCACCAGCCTCGGCTTCTGAATCAGCGATTTGGCGATCACGACCTTTTGCTGGTTACCGCCGGAGAGCTCGATCATCCGGGCTCGGTCGCTGGTCTGCCGCAGGCTCAGACGTTCGCCCCATTCGCGGGCAAGTTGCCTGGCTCGCGCCAGCGACACCATGGAGACGGGATTGGCGCCCTCGGTCAGTTCACCCATTTGCAGGTTCTCGCCCGCGGTCATGGTTTCGAAGAAACCGTCGACCTTGCGATCCTCGGTGACATAGACGATGCCGTCGCGCACCGCAGGCCTGGGCACCCGATAGCGCACCGACTTGCCGAGCAGGCGGATCTCGCCGCCGTGGAAGATGTTGCGCTTCAACAGTCCGGCGACGACCTTGGCCATTTCGGTGCGGCCGGCGCCGACAAGGCCGAACATGCCGGTGACCTGGCCTGAAAACACCGAGAAGGAAGAGTTGCGCACCAGGCCGGCGCAGGACAGATTCTCGACCGAAAGCACCTTGTCGCCATAGGGGCGCGCCGTGCGCTTGACCTCGCCATGCAGCGTTTCGGTGAGCGTGCGGCCGACCATGGCCTGCACGATCGAGGCGCGGGTGAAGCCCTTGGCCTCGCCGGACGCGACGATCTCGCCATCGCGCATGAC
>NZ_RZRA01000312.1:0-5559 GCF_003998945.1 Mesorhizobium sp. M7A.F.Ca.CA.003.01.2.1
CGATTCACCCCCCCTCCCCCAAAGAAAAGAGCAACCGCCAATGACCGCCCCCGATCACATCATCGTCGGCAGCGGCATCAACGCGCTGGTCTGCGCGGCGATGCTCGGCGGCAAAGGGGCGCGTGTGCTCGTCCTGGAGCGCAACGACCGCATTGGCGGTTGCTTGCGCACCGAGGAGATCACCGCACCCGGCTTCATCCATGATGTGATGGCGACGACCTTCGTGCTGTTCATCACCTCGCCGGCCTTTGCGGCACTGGGCGCCGATCTCGCGCGCCACGGGCTGGAGTTCTGCCACACGGGCACGCCGACGGGCGTGCTGCGGCCGGATGGCAGCCATGCCGTGCTCAGCACCGACCGTGCCGCCAACATCGCCGCCCTCAACGCAATCGCGGCAGGCGACGGTGACCGGCACGCGGATGATGTCGGCGGCATCGAACGCAATGCCGGCCTGCTGTTCGGCTTGCTCGGCGGCAGCCTGTGGTCCTACCCGACAGCGAAGCTGCTTGCCGGTGATGGCTGGCGGCGTGGCCCGCGCGGCCTTGCCGCCTTCCTCGGCGAAGCTCTGGTGCCGGCGCGCGGCTGGCTCGAAAACACCTACCGGTCCGAAACCATCCGCGCGCTGTGGGCACCCTGGGTACTGCATGCCGGGCTTGGACCCGAGGACGCCTTCTCCGGCCAGATCGCCAAGGTGATCGCCTTCGCACTTGAGGCGGCCGGAGCACCGATCGTCAAGGGTGGGGCAAAAAACCTGCTGGCGGCCTTCGAGGCTTTGATTCGGGAACGCGGCGGCGATATCCGCACCGGCGCCGATGTCGCTTCGATCGTTCAAAACAATGGCCGGGCAACCGCCGTGCGGCTGGCCTCGGGCGAGACAATCAATGCCGACAAGAGCGTCATCTGCTCGGTTACGCCAACGCAGCTCTATGGCAGGCTGCTTGGCACGGATGCACCCAAAGCCGATGTCGAGGCGACGCAAAAGTACCGCTACGGCAAAGGCAATTTCCAGATCCACTACGCCTTGGACAAACCGCCCGCATGGCCGGGCGAAGGCTTGGATAAGGTGGCGTTGCTGCACCTCACGCCCGGCCTGGATGGCGTCTCGAAAGCTTGCAACGAGGCGGCGCGCGGCATGCTGCCGGAGGTGCCGACCATCTGCGTCGGCCAGCCGCACGCGCTCGACCCGTCGCGCTGCCCGGAGGGCAAGGCGATCCTGTGGCTGCAACTGCCAGAGGCGCCTCGCCACATCAAGGGCGACGCGGCCGGCAAGCTGCAGGCGCCGGCAGACGGGCAATGGACCGATGTGCTGCGCGAAGCCTATGCCGACCGCATTGAGGCGATCCTCGCCAGCCATATCGAAGGCTTCAAGGACAGCGTCATCGCGCGCCGCGCCTATTCGCCGGCCGATCTGGAGGCGATGAACATCAACCTGGTCGGCGGTGACCCCTATGGCGGTTCCTCGACCATCGACCAGTCTTTCCTGTGGCGGCCGTTCAAGACCAGCCGCAACCATCAGACCGGCATCAAGGGTCTCTACCATATCGGCGCCTCGACCCACCCGGGTGCGGGTCTCGGCGGCGGTTCCGGCTTTCTCCTGGCGGGGAGGCTGTGATGGAAGAGAAGGTCGCGGAAAAGCGCCAGCGCATTTCGACCCTGGGGCAGATCGGGCTGCAGCAATTCGCGCCCTATCTGATGAACCGCATCATGGGCCGCTACAACGCCACCTTGCGCGACGATTTCCGCAAGCAGGGCCTGACCATCCCGCAGGTCCGCACGCTCGCCGTGCTGTCGGTCACCGACGGTATCACCGTCAACGACCTCTCGGTCTATACGGTCATCGAGCAATCGACCTTGAGCCGGACCCTCGATACGCTGGAGGGCCAGGGTCTGGTGCGACGCGAGCAGGGTGTCACCGACAGCCGAATCCGCCATGTGTTCCTGACCGACGAGGGCCGCGCCGAGTTCACCCGCGCCTGGCCGGCCATGCACGACGCGTTCGAAGCGATGTTCGACGACATCGACGATGCCGAATATTCCGCGCTCATCGCCACGCTTTTGAAGATGCTGAAGAACATTCGCAAGCACGACATCTAGACCTACGCGCCGCCAGCGCTGGCGGTAACGGAAGGGAGAAAAAGAATGGCCGAACGGTCTTTTGCCAGGGAAGTCGAAAAACTCAGGCTCGGTGCCGGCGAGGAGTTTGCCGGCGAAGGCATTCTCGCCATCACCAAGGCGCTGCTGCAATGCGGCGTCGGCTATGTCGGCGGCTATCAGGGCGCGCCGATCAGTCACCTGATGGACGTGCTGGCCGACGCGCAGGACATTCTGGGCGAGCTCGGCGTGCATTTCGAAGCCAGCGCCTCGGAAGCCACTGCCACCGCCATGCTGGCGGCGTCAGTGCATTATCCCATTCGCGGTGCGGCGACCTTCAAGTCGACCGTCGGCACCAATGTTGCCTCCGACGCGCTGGCCAATCTCGCCTCCGGCGGCGTCACCGGCGGCGCGCTGATCATCGTCGGCGAAGACTATGGCGAGGGCTCCTCGATCATGCAGGAGCGCAGCCATGCCTTCGCCATGAAAAGCCAGGTGTGGCTGCTCGACCCGCGACCCAATCTGCCATCGATCGTCAAGGCGGTGGAGGATGGTTTCGAGCTGTCGGAGATTTCCAACACGCCGGTCATGCTGCAGGTGCGCATCCGCTGCTGCCACGTGCATGGCCATTTCATCGCCAAGGACAACAAGCGGCCGCCGATGACGGTCGCCGATGCCCTCGACGCGCCGCGCCGCGACACCGGCCGCATCGTGCTGCCGCCCGCCTCCTTCCTGCATGAGAAGGAGAAGGTGCAGAAACGCTGGCCGGCGGCGGTCGACTTCATCGCCAAGAACAAGATCAACGAGTTCTTCGGCTCGGACCATGGCTCGGTCGGCATCGTCATGCAGGGCGGCATGTACAATTCGGTCATCCGCGCGCTGCAGCGGCTCGGCCTTGCCGACACCTATGGCGACACCGACGTGCCGCTCTATGTGCTCAATGCCGTCTATCCCTTGATCGACGACGAGTTCCTGTCGTTCTGCGAGGGCAAGCAGTCGGTGCTGGTCGTCGAGGAAGGCCAGCCCAACTACATCGAACAGGCCTTTGCTTCGATGCTGCACAAGGCCGGTCGAGGCACCAGGCTGGTTGGCAAGGAGCATCTGCCGATGGCCGGCGAATATACCGGCCAGGTCATGCTCGACGGCATCGGCGCCTTCCTGCGCGCCGAGGCGCCGCATCTGCTGCCGGGCGAGGTGCGCGCGCCCAACAAGGTCGGCGACGGCGTTGATGCAGCCGACCTCATCAATGTCGTGCCGGGCCGTCCGCCGGGCTTCTGCATCGGCTGCCCGGAACGGCCGATCTTTGCCGCGACAAAACTGGTCGAGCAGGAGCTCGGCAAGCATCACATCGCCTCCGACATCGGCTGCCATCTGTTCTCGATCATGCCGCCTTTCGAGCTCGGCGCCACCACCATGGGCTACGGGCTGGGCCCGGCCTCCGCCTCGGCCTTCAATTCGCCTGATGCCAAGCGGCGGTCCATCTCCTTCGTCGGCGACGGCGGCTTCTGGCACAACGGCCTGACCTCCTCAATTGGCAACGCGGTGTTCAACAAGAACGACGGCGTCATCGTCATCGTCGATAATTTTTACTCGGCCGCCACCGGCGGCCAGGACATCCTCTCATCCCGCGCCGGCAACAAGACCAAGTCGACGAAGCATCCGATCACCGAGGCGGTCAAAGGCATGGGCGTCAAATGGCTGCGCCATGTCGACCGCACCTATGACGTGACCAAGATGCAGGACACGCTACGCGAGGCGCTGACGACGGAGGAGAAGGGGCCGAAAGTCATCGTCGCCTCGTCCGAATGCATGCTCAACCGCCAGCGCCGCGAAAAGCCGCTGGTCGACAAGGCGATCAAGGGCGGGACCCGTGTCGTGAAACCGAAGTTCGGCGTGGATGAGGACATCTGTACCGGTGACCATGCCTGCATGCGGCTGTCCGGCTGCCCATCGCTGTCGGTCAAGTCGCTCGACGATCTTTTGCGCGACGATCCGGTCGCGCATATCGACCAGAGTTGCGTCGGTTGCGGCAATTGCGGCGAGGTCGCCGATGCGGCGGTGCTCTGCCCGTCCTTCTATCGCGCCGACGTCGTCCACAATCCAAGCCGCTGGGATCGCTTCCTGGAAGCGGCGCGCCGCGCCACCATCAGCCTGTTGCAGCGTCGCCGCGAAAGCCGGCGCCTGACTTTCGCCGATGCTTGACGCCGTCCCCCCACTTCGCGCCCACGCCAGCGCTCAGGATGGTGAGCGTGTCATCAAGCTCGCCGTGCTGGCGGTCGGCGGCCAGGGCGGCGGCGTGCTCGCCGATTGGATTACCGATGTCGCCGAGCGCAACGGCTATGTCGCGCAGTCGACCTCGGTCGCCGGCGTCGCCCAGCGTACCGGCGCCACCATCTACTATGTCGAGATGGCCCGCGACACCGGCCGGCTGCCGGTCTTTGCGCTGTCGCCCTCGCAAGGCGACGTCGACATACTGATCGCGGCGGAGTTGATGGAAGCCGGCCGCGCCATCATTCGCGGCTTCGTCACGCCCGAGCGCACCACGCTGATCGCCTCCTCGCACCGCATCGCCGCCGTGTCGGAAAAGATCGAGCCGGGCGACGGCCGCGCCTCGTCGTCCAAGGTGCATGCAACGGCGGAGGCCGCATCGAAGCGCTTCATCGCCTTCGACATGGAGAAGATCGCCGCCGACAATGGCTCGATGATCTCGGCCAGCCTGCTTGGCGCGCTGGCGGGGTCGGACGCGCTGCCGTTCACGCGCGAAAGCTACGAGCAGGCGATCGGCGCGGGTGGTCGGGGCGTCAAGGCCAGCCTTGCTGCCTTCGGTGCCGCGTTTGATCGTGCGCGCGGCACGGCAGCACCGGCGCCTAGGCCGGCCGAGCCAGCGATCGTCGAATCTGCCCTGGGCGCCGGACAGGTGAGTGGCCCGCGAAACCTGCTGCAAGGCTGGCAGGCCTTGGCTGCCCGCATCGATCTGTTGCCGGTGGCCGTGCGCGATATGGCGCTTCGAGGCTTGAGAAAGGTCGTCGACTATCAGGACATCGCCTATGGGCGCGACTATCTCGACCGGTTGGACAAGGCCGTCGCGCTGGACGGGCCGATTCAGGGCTACGGCTTGTCCATCGCTGCCGCCAAGCATCTGGCCAACGCGCTGTGCTACGACGACATGATCCGCGTCGCCGATCTCAAGACACGTTCGACGCGCGACAAACGCGTGCGCCGCGAGGTCGGCGTCAAGGATGGCTCGATCCTGCAGGTGACCGAATATTTCCATCCGCGCATCGAGGAGTTCTGCGGCACGCTGCCGGCGGGTCTGGGCAGCTACATCGAAAACCGGCCGAAGCTCGCCGCCTTTCTCGATCGTCGCATCAATCATGGCCGCCGCATCCGCACCGACAGTTTTGCCGGCTTTGCCGCTCTGTGGTTCATCGGCGGCCTGCGTCGCTGGCGCCGCAGCCTGCTGCGCCA